>JBOICJ010000254.1:0-6233 GCA_050740035.1 Stenotrophobium sp.
CTCCAGAAGTAGCGCAGCGAATCCACGCCCACCACCGCGACGCCCTTCTGGCTCAGCGCCTTGCCGACGCTCTTGTCGAGATCGGCCCAGCCGCCGTCACCCGACAGGATGACGGCAAGCGTATCGGCATTTGCGTTCGAGGGGACCGCCGCTGCCGGCAACTCGATCACCGGCAGGTCGCCGAGACTGGCCGGCGGCGGCACCGGTTTGATTTCGGCGGCGGTCAGCTTGAGATAGGCCGCCTGCCATTGCGGCTGCCAGTCGCCGTCCGCGCCCGGCTCGCGCTTCACTGCGGGCAGCGCCACCACCGCGGCGCCCGGCACCTGCGCAAAAAAACTCTGCACCGTCGCCAGCGCAGCGGAATTCTCGCGCTGCAAGGCCATGAGCGGTGCTTTGATCCGCTGCACCGGCAACAGTTCGACGCCACGCCGGTGTTTGAGCTTCCTGAACTTCACGCCCTTGTCGACGCACAAGAGTTTGCGCAGGCTCAGCTGCGGTGAAAAATCCAGCATCAGCGCGCCCGCAAACGTGTGGTCCGGCGCCTGCGCCAACACCGCGTAGGCAAACGTCGCGCCGCGGCCATAGCCGGCGAGCAGCGGCGGCAGGTAGCCCGGCACTTTTTCGTAGGCCTGGACAAACCGGCTCAGGTTGTCGAGGTCGCCGTCCGGAAACACGCAATCGCCATCGTCGCGATCCAGATCGTGAAACAGCTGCGGCGTGTCGATGCCGGCGACCAGCGCGCCCTTCTCCGACAGCGCCTGCGCCATCTTCGCCATGGTCGCGTTCCAGCCTTGGCTGCCCGAGAGCAGCAGCACGAAGCCGGAGGGCGCGCTCTTGGGCGAATAAATTTCCACGTGCTTGAAACGGCCGTGCGCCAGCGGGCTTGCGGCCTGGCCGCCGGCGCTGAACAACAGCAGGAAAACCATCCATCCGTATTTCATTTGAAAATCACCTCTTTCATGCCGCCGGCAATCAGCGCGGCGGTATCCAGCAGGATGCGCGGCAAAGCCAGCCCGCCCGGCGAGGCAAGATAGCGCGGGCGCCATTCCGGATTGAATTTTTCCTTGTAGCGCCGCAGTCCGTCGAAGTTGTAGAACGGTTCGCCATAGCGATGCACCAACAGGCCCAGCTTGTGCCAGATCGGTGCCAGCGGGTGCTTTTCCAGCCCCGACAGCGGCGCCATGCCGAGGTTGAACCACTGCTTGCCTTCGTTATGGCTCCACAGCATCAATTCCACGAACAGGTAGTCCATGACCCCGCGCGGCGCCTGCGTGCTGTAGCGCATCAGGTCGACGGCGGTTTCCTGCGCGCTTTCCAGAATGTTGGCGAAGGCCACGATCTCGCCGGCCTTGATCGCCACGCCCACCCTGAAGTTGGCCAAGTAGTCCGGATCGAAATTGCCGACCGAGAAACCTTTTTCGGAGACGGTCTTGGAAACCAGCCAGTCGTCGGAGACCCGACGCAGCGATTCCATCTGCACCACGACTTCTTCCTGCGACAAAATCCTGAAACTCAGGCCATCGCGCTGTTCGCCCTTGCGCTTGGCCTGCCGCAGCTCGGCGCGTTTGGAGCCTTCCAGCGTGAACCCGGCCAGCGGCACCCGCGCCTCTTCGCCGAGCTTGACCAGCGCCAGCCCCAGATCGAGACACAGCGGCAGCTGCGCGGCGCTGACTTCGTAGAACACCGGCCAGCCGCCGTGGCGGTCGCACAGTTCGCGGAACTTCCACGCCAGCGCCTCGAAACGCTCGGGGTTGCCGACCGGATCGCCCAGCGCGACCCACGAGCGGCCGCTGCGCTGGTACATGATGAAGGCGTCGCGCTGCTCGCTGAACAGGAACTGCTTGTCGCCCAGCAAGGCGATGCTGGCCGACGGTTCGGCCACGCCGGCCATGCATTGGCGCGCGGCCTGCATGTCCTCAGCGCTCGGCAGTCCCTGCCGCGGACGCGAGGCGCCGAGCAGTTGCCACATGGCGAAAATCGCAATCAGTGCCACCGCCACCAGACTGGCGCGCAGCATGCGCGGCGCATCGGCGGCAAAGGCGAACTCCCACCACAGATGGTTGCCGTACTCGACGTGCTTGTAAGAGGTGAGTCCCAGCCAGATCGCCGCCGCCAGCACCAGCGCGACATTGGTGAACCAGAGTTTGGAAAAACGCTCCGCCAGCAGCGGCGCGCGCCGATAAAAGCGGCGGCGCGCCAGCCACAGCAGGAAGCTGATGAAGGCCAGCACCATCGCCTGTTCGTACTCGATGCCCTTGAGCAGCGACGCGACGATGCCGCCGGCGAGCAGCGCCTGGGTCAGCCACCAGGCGCCATCCAGACGGCGGTACAGGCCGCGCGCAAGAATCAGCAGACTCGCGCCGACCGCGCTGCCAACCAGATGCGAAACCTCGACCACGCTCAGTGGCAGCATGTCGCTGAGCCAGGCGATACGCGCACTTTTGACCGGCAGGCTGCCGGAGAACAGCAGCAGCGCGCCGGCGAGAAACACCAGCGCCGCCATCGCCTGCGGAATCAGCACGTCCATCCAGCTGCGCGTCAACCGCAGCGAGCGCATGACCTTGGCGCGCTGCGCATCCCACTCGCCCCACGCCAGCAGCACCAGGCCCAGCATCAGCGGCAGCAGGTAATACAGCACGCGGTACAGCACCACCGCTCCCAGCAGTTTTTCCTTGGGCACCTCCGGCAGCAGCAGCACCATCACGCCCTCGAACACACCCAGTCCGCCCGGCACGTTGCTGATCACGCCGGCGGCGATGGCCAGCACGAAAATGCCGACGAAGGACGGGTAGCTCAGGTGCACGCTCGCCGGCAGCAGGAAATACAGCGAGGCCGCGGCAAAACTCAGGTCGGCGCAACTGGCGAGCGTCTGCCGCGCCGAATAGCGCAGGCGCGGCAGCGCAAAGCGCCGCCCGCCGACCGTGACGTTGGCGCGCCGCACCGCAGTGAACAGCAGGTAGGCGGCGACGCTGGTAAGCATGGCGGTACCGACGCCACGGGCTAGGTCAGAGTTGATGTGCAGCACGGTTTCGGCTTGTCCCGCCTCGAAAATCAGCGAGAAGCCCAGCAGGGTCGCAACGCCCAGCGAGAAGGTCAGCGTGCACAGCAGGATCACGCCGCCGATTTCCAGCGCGCTCAGGCCATCGTCGGCATAGCGGCGCAGGCGTATCGAGCCGCCGGAAATCGAGGACAGGCCGACGCTGTGACCGATGGCATAGGCGATGAACGAAGTCTTGGCCGCGACCCGGTACGGCAGGCGATGGCCGACGACCCGCAGCGCCAGAAAATCGTACAGCGTCAGCATGAAATAACTGCCAGCCACGCACAACAGCGACAGCAGCACGCTGGACAGCGGCGTGTCCTCCAGCCGCGACAGCACGTGGCTCCAGCGCAGATGCGCCAGACTGCGGTCGAGCACCCACAACGCCAGGCAGAAGATCACGATCGTGAAGACCGGCATCAGGGCTTCACGGAATCGCCGCACCGGCGTTGTCGGGACCGGTTCGGTCATGGGCGCATCCCGGGAGCGATCAGCACCGGCAGGCCGCCTGACATCGCTGAAAACAGCACCCGCTCTGCCGGTTTGCAGATCGAACACTGTTATAAATTATAATCATATAATATATTTGTTATATAAATAATAACATGCTTTGCGACCACCGCACCGGCAGCGGGTGCCACTGGTGCGGCTATTTTGTCATCTTTGCGCGCCGCGTCATCCACGGCGAGCGAAATCGCCTACACTTTAACGGCACTTCAGCCTATTCCCCCCGATGTCCAAGAAGATCATCAGCCAGCGCCTGAAGGCGCTGGAAAACGCCGCCGACCATGCCGAATGGCGCGAAATCGCACTGTCGCTGGACGCCCTCGAAGGCGCCGACATCTGGAAGCAGGATGACACCAGCGACGACTACGACCACCTGCTGATCAAGGAGCGGCTGGCCGGGATGCGCGCGCTGCGCCAGTCCGGCGACGTGCGGCAGTTGGTGTTCAACCTGCACGAAGGCCTGCACGGCAATATCGGCAATATCGCCAGCCCGTCGCTGTACGGCGTCGCGCGCGTCGGTACCAAGGCGCTGGTCGAACAGTACGTCGAGGAAGTCGCGCGCTGCCTGGACTATCTCTGCGCCGGCGATTTTCCGGATTTCCCGGACGACGAGAAAATCATCTTCTTCAAGCGCACCGGCACGGTGTTCGGCCGCTCGGCGCTGATGCTGTCCGGCGGCGCTACCCTCGGCATGTTCCACCTTGGCGTGATCAAGGCGCTGCACCAGCACGATCTGCTGCCCAAGGTCATCTCCGGCTCCAGCGCCGGCTCGATCATCGCCGGCATCGTCGGCACCCACGGCGACGAGCAACTGCGTCATATCTTCGAGCCGGGCGGGCTCAACCTGCAGGCGTTCCAGAGCGCCGGCCTGCGCGGCGCCATCAGCGGCAAGGCGGTGATGGACGGCAGCCAGCTCGAACGCTGCCTGCGCGACAACATCGGCGACGAAAGTTTCACCGCGGCCTTCGAGCGCACGCGGCGCATCATCGGCGTCACCGTGTCGCCGGCCGAGCAGCACCAGCAGGGCCGCCTGCTCAATTACCTGAGCGCGCCCAACGTCATGATGCGCAGCGCCATCCTCGCCTCCTGCGCGGTGCCCGGCGTGTTTCCGCCGGTGATGCTGCAGGCCACCGGCTACCACGGCCAGATCGTGCCGTACATGCCAAGCAAGCGCTGGATCGACGGCAGCCTGTCCAGCGACCTGCCGGCGCTGCGCCTGGCACGGCTGCACAACTGCAACCACTACATCGTCAGCCAGACCAATCCGCACATCGTACCGTTCATGAGCGACCGCCTGCCCAAGCGCGGCATCGCGCCGCTGGCGCGCGAACTGGTCACCAGCAGCGGCCGCAATGCGCTGGCGCTGGCGCGCTCGCACCTCGATCCCAACGGCGGCGGCCGCATCCTGCACAAGATCGACAACATCGCCAAACAGAAATACACCGGCGACGTGAACATTTTCCCGCACCATACGCCGCGCCAGCTGATCAACATGTTCGCCAACCCTTCGTCCGAGGATATCCAGCGGTTCATCCGCGAAGGCGAGCGCGCGACCTGGCCGAAGCTCGAGCGCATCCGCAACCAGACGCGCATCTCGCGCACACTCGACACCTGCATCGAACAGCTCAAGCAGCGCGCCCACGAGCGCCCCAAGCCCTCGCGCTTCCGCCTGCGCGCGGTCAACTGAGCGATCGGCCAACCGGCGTTCAGCCGATTGCTACCGCCGGTCCTGAACCCGGCGTCAGCGTGCGCGCGGCGCAGCACAATACCCTCGCATGAATGCGCCGCTGCGCAGTAAGTTGCGCGCGGCCTCGCTCATCCGATGGGTTCCACACCATGTCCTACGCAGGCCCAGTACCCCTCAAGCTTCCGGCACGCATCGTGCCGGTCACCGCACGCGGCGAGGCGACGCGACGCAAACTGCTGTCCGCCGCCGCGCTCGAATTCGGCGAAAAGGGATTCCACCTGGCCTCGGTCAGCTCCATCACCCTGCGCGCCGGCGTCGGCCAGGGCACGTTCTACCTCTATTTCCGCACCAAGGAAGAAGTGTTCATCACGCTGGTGCAGGATATCGGCGGCAGCCTGTGCAAACACACCGCGCAGACGCTCGCGCATTGCACCGGCAAGCTGGCGGTGGAACAGGCCAGCGTCGAAAGCTTCATCGATTTTGCCCAGCGCCATCCAGGGTCGCTGCGCATCGTGCAGGAAGCGCAGTTCGTCGATGAGCCGGCGTATCGCGACTATCACGCCAGTCTGGCGAAAATCTATGGCGGCGCGCTATCGCGCGTCTCAGGCGCAGGCGGCACGCATGAAGCCGGCGACAGCGACGCCGATGTCCAGGCCTGGGCGCTGACGGGCGTCTGCCATTTCATCGCCATGCGTTACTGCCTCTGGCCCGGCCAGCCACCGGCGCCGCAGGTGCTCGCGCAGGTCATGCGGATGATCGGCGCCGCGACGCGCTCGACGCTGCAATAATTTCCTGCGCGCAGAAAAAAGCCCGCAGCAGCGGGCTTTTTCGTTTCAGCGGCCTTCAGCCTTTCTTCAGCAGATCGCGGATTTCCATCAGCAGTTTTTCCTGGGCACCGGGTTCGGCGGGCTTGGCCGGCGCCGCTTCTTCTTTTTTCTTCATTCTGTTCATGCCCTTGACCACCAGGAAGATCGAGAAGGCGATGATGATGAAATTGAT
>JBOICJ010000255.1:0-30351 GCA_050740035.1 Stenotrophobium sp.
AGGCGACGCTGGAAGTACCGTCTCCCGCTGCCGGCACCGTGCAAGGTTTCAAGCTCAAGGCCAACGACAAGGTGTCGCAGGGCGATCTGATCTGTCAGCTGGAAACTGCGGAGGCTGAAGTTGCGGCCGCCAAACCCGCGCCGGCAACGGCCAAGCCCGAGGCGCCGAAGCCGGAGACTCCGTCTCCGCTACCGGCAAAAGACGCGGCGGCCGTGAAAGAACCGCCCAGCCAGGGAACCGCAGGCATGGGATCCGTCATCGAGGTGCGGATTCCCGACATCGGCGACTACCGCGATGTGCCGGTGATCGAAGTGCTGGTCAAAGATGGCGACACGGTGGCGAAAGACGCGCCGCTGCTGGTGCTGGAATCCGACAAGGCAACGCTGGAAGTGCCATCACCTGCGGCCGGCACCGTGCAAGGTTTCAAACTCAAGGCCAATGACAAGGTGTCGCAGGGCGATCTGATCTGTCAGCTGGCAACGACGGCAGTCGCTGGAGCTGCGGACGAGAAGCGGGTGACGAGTGATGCGCCAAAGCCACCGGAACACACCACGCGCAGTGCGGCGGTGACGACCGATGTGGCGCCGCCCAAGCCGCCGCCGCCCATCGCTGCGAAGGGTGAGACGCCGTACGCCGGGCCGGCAGCCCGAAAATTCGCGCGGCAGCTCGGCGTCGATCTGGCGCAGGTCAGCGGCAGCGGAGCGCGCGGGCGCATCCAGATCGAAGACGTGCAGGCTTACGTCAAGCAGGCGCTGGGCGCACCCGCTGCAAAACCGGCACCGGCGCACGCGGGCAGCGCCGGCATCCCGGCGATTCCGGTCGTGGATTTCGCACAGTTCGGTGCAATCGAAACCCGGCCGCTGGCGCGCATCCGCAAGCTCTCTGCCGCACATCTGCATCGCGCCTGGCTCAACGTGCCGCATGTGACGCAGACCGACGAGGCCGACATCACCCAGGTCGAGGCGTTCCGCAAATCCTCGACGGAGGAAACCGGCGTCAAGCTGACTCTGCTGCCGTTCATCATGAAAGCCGTGGCCAAGGCGATGCAGGCGTATCCGGAATTCAACAGCTCGCTGTCGGCCGATGGCGAAAGCCTGATTCTGAAAAAGTATTGCCACATCGGGTTTGCCGCCGAAACCGAACAGGGATTGGTGGTGCCGGTGGTGCGCGACGTCGATAAAAAAGGCGTGACGCAACTCGCGCAGGAGTGCGGGGCGCTGGCCAAGAAGGCGCGCGACGGCAAACTCAAGGCCGAGGAAATGAAGGGCGGCTGCTTCTCGATCTCGTCGCTCGGCGGCATCGGCGGCAGCCATTTCACGCCGATCGTCAACGCGCCGGAAGTGGCGATACTCGGCGCTTCGCGCGCGCAGGTGAAACCGGTCTGGGACGGCGAGCAGTTCCAGCCGCGCCTGATGCTGCCGCTGTCGCTGTCGTATGATCACCGCGTGATCGACGGCGCTTACGCGGCGCGGTTCATCGTGCAGCTGGTGAAGCTGCTGACCGACGTGCGGCGGCTGGCGCTGTAGGATTTGCAGCGAGATTGAGGGCGCATGACATGAACAGGACTTTGATCATCCTTGCCGCGTTGGCGAGTCTCGGATTGGCGGCTTGCGTCTACTTCCCGGGCGCCGACGCCCCGCAGCAGGCTTCACCCTGGCACGGGCCGGTGTCGATTAGCGGCATGGATGCGTTCAAGCAATTCATGTCGAACGATCCGACTCCGGCGCAGTTCCGCGCGCAATACCCGGATGTGCAACTGGTGCTGCCGGGCGACATGGCGACCAAGGAACTGCGCGGCGACAACAGCCGCTATTTCGCGCAGCTGAATCAGGAAGGCCGCATCGTTTCCGGGAAATTCATGTAGCTGCGTGTGGCGTCGCGGCTGCCGCGATGGATCGCAGCGGCAGATGCAGCGTTACCTGCAAGCCACCCTGCGCGGAGTTTTCGGCACTGCAGCGGCCGCTGTGCGCACGCACGATGCGCTCGACGATCGCCAGCCCCAGGCCCTGGCCGTCGATGCCGCGCGTGTTGCTGGCGCGAAAATAAATGCGGAATAAGCGCCCCAGTTCGGCTGGCGGCACGCCGCGGCCATTGTCGCGAATCGTCAGCGCGACCTCCTGCTCCGAGCGGCAAATCCGCAGGTCGACTTCGGGTGGAGTGCCGCCGTATTTCACGGCATTCGACAGCAGGTTATCGAGCGCGCGCGCCAGCAGGGTGCGTTGTCCCAGGACTTCGATGAGGTCGCCGCCATCGTGCTCGAGCCGCAGGGCCACGTTTTCCGAGTGCGAGCGCAGGTCGGCGATGCGCTCGTTGACCAGATCGAGCAGATTCACCGGCTGGTCCATGCGATCCGGCAATTTTGCTTCGAGCCGCGTCAGCGCCAGCATGTCGGCGATGATGTGGTCGAGGCGTTGAATCTCGTTTTCGGCATGATCCAGGTGCGGCGTGCTGTGCTCGGCGGTTTGTCCGCGCGCCAGCTCCAGCGACAGCTGCAGGCGCGCCAGCGGTGAGCGCAATTCGTGCGAGACGTCCTGCAGCAGCATGCGCAGATGCTCGACCAGTCCCTCGATGCGCACGGCCATGTGGTCGAAATCGCGCGCCAGCAGGCCCAGTTCATCCGAACCGGCGACGATGGGTTTGCCGACGCGGGCCGCGAGGTCGCCGCTGGCCATGCGCCGCGCGGCGGCCTGTACGGCGGCAACCGGTTTGCCGATGCTGCGGCTGACCCACCAGCCGACCAGGCCGATCATCAGCAGCGACATCAGCACCTGCACCAGCAGCGGCACCAGCAGGCGTCGCGGCGGCGGCCATTGGGGTTTGCGCGCGACGAGAAACAGCCAGGGCTGCCCCTGCGGGCCGCGAAGGTGGACGCTGGCCAGCGTCAGGTCGTCGTTGAGATGCAGGACGATATTGCCCTGGGCGTCGAGCTGATCCAGATGATCGCGCAGCGGCGGCGGCAGCGGTTCCTGCAGGACGTTGCGGCCGCGGTCGAGCAGTGCGACCGTGAGGCCGCGACGCTGCCAGTGCCGCGCCCAGGTGCGCAGGATGGCCGCGCCGCCGCCGCCGTAGATCGACGCGGCTTCCTCGCCCAGCGCCGGCCAGTCCACCTGCTGGTTGTGGTAGGCGCTGCGGGCAATGCGCTCGGTGATGACGATGCTGAGCAGCAGGGTCAGCATGTTGGCGACGAAAAACCACAGGAACAGGCGGCGATAAAGCCCGCCTTTCATGAAATCTTCCTGGCCAGCAGATAACCGGTACCGCGTATCGTTTCAATCGCCGGCGCCTGCTCCGAGGCGTCCATCAGCTTGCGCCGCAGACGGCTGATATGCACATCGATACTGCGGTCGTAGCGCTCGATGTCGCGGCCCAGGGCTTCACGCGTCAGCGACGATTTATCGACGATGCTGCCGGCGCGACGCGCCAGCGCCAGCAGCAGGCCGTATTCGGCGCTGGTCAGTTGCAGTTCGGCGTCGCCGACCCAGGCGCGGCGCTCGCCCGGATGCAGGCGCAGGGCGTCGACGATCAGGGCGTCTTCCAGCGGCGGAGCCAGGCTGCGGCGCAGCAGTGCGCGGATGCGCGCCAGCAATTCGCGCGGCAGGAACGGCTTGGACAGGTAGTCGTCGGCGCCCAGTTAGAGACCGACGATGCGGTCGACCGGCTCGCCGCGCGCCGACAGGATGATCACCGGCAGGCCGTGCTGGGCGCGCAATTCGCGCAGGGCCGAGAGGCCGTCGCGCACCGGCATGGTCACGTCGAGGATCAGCAGTTCCGGGCGATTGACCTCGTCGCGCAGGGCCTCCAGGGCGGCCTGACCGTCGTGCACCACGTCGACCTGCAGGCCTTCGCGGCTCAGGTAGTCGGTCAGCAGCCGGCACAGTTCGAGGTCATCGTCGGCGATCAGGATGCGGTGTGTCATACTGCGCATTGTCAAGGCCACCGGGTCGTCCGCAAAGCGCGAGGAGCCAGCTTAACCAAAGTTAACCGGGCAGCAACAGTGCTTAACGCGCCGCATCAACGAAAATCCCCGGGCTCGCGGTTCCCGGATGGGTTTTGCCCTGCGGCCCCGGAAACCTTGTCGAAAAGCGGCGGTCAGTGTATTCGCTGCCCAGTTGCGCCCGATGGAAGCCAGACTGCACACTATCCCGGTTTATGCGTAATCACATGTCAGGAGATGCATTGATGAATTCCCGTTCCGGTCATGCCGGTCAAACCATTATCGATACCGCCGCATCGCCCCGTCGTTGGGCGCGCTGGGGCAGCAAAGCAGTCGCCAGCGCTGCGCTCGGAGTGTTGGCCACGCTTGCCGGCTGTGGCAGCAATTCCGACGACTTCTTCATGCCCTATGCTTTCGCAGAACTCGGCCAGCCCAACTACAACTCGGCGGGTTCCAATTTCAGCGCGAAACCCTCGGCGGTCAACGCCAAGGGCGTGGCCTCGCCCTTTGGCGGCGCGGCGGTCTATGTCAACGGCCCGACCACGTTGTTCTATGTCGCCGACACCGGCAACAACCGCATCCTCGGCTGGAAGAGCATCCCGCTGTCGTCTTCGACCCCGCCCGACTTCGTGTTGGGGCAGAGCAATTTCACCAGCAACAGCCTGGGCGCCAATGCCAACCAGTTGAATGGCCCCAGCTCGGTGCGGGTTGAAACCAACCCGGCCAATCCCGCCGTGGTGCGACTGGTGGTGGCCGACACCGGCAACAGCCGCGTGCTGGTCTGGAACACGCTGCCGACCACGACCGCCGCCGCCGCCGATGAGGTGATCGGCCAGAGTGGATTTGGCGTGGCCAATAGCAATCCGAACCAGGGTGCTGCCGCCCCCAGCGCGACGACGCTGAAAGGCCCGACGGATGCCGCGATCGCCTTCGGCAAGATGTTCATCGTCGACAACGGCAATGACCGCGTGCTGATCTACAATGATCCCGGCAGCAGTTTGGCGAACAACCAGGCTGCAGACGTGGTACTGGGGCAGCCGGACATGGTGACGGATCAGGCCGGCTGCGTCGGCACCAACTTGAGCACCGCCTGCACCAGCACCACCGGCGTCAACATCGCCAACTTCGTCAACAGCAGCAAGCAGTTGTATAAGCCGACGGGGCTGGATACCAACGGCACCAAGCTGCTGGTGGCCGACACCGGCAATAATCGTGTCATGTACTGGCAGAACATCCCGCAGCCCAATGCTTCACAGGCGGATGGCGTTGGCGCAAGCTCTGTCGTCGGTGTCAATGCCTTCAACACGACCAGCAACGGTAGTAATGGCCCGGCAGGGCTGAATTCGCCGACCGGCGTGGCCGGTCTTTCCGGCAATTCGGCGGGTTTCTATGTCGCCGACCGCGGCAACAACCGCGTGCTGTTCTATGCCAGCCTGCCGGTGCAGAATGGCCAGCCGGCCAGCACGGTATTAGGCCAGTCCACCTTCACCCGCGATGCCGCCAACGACGACAATCAGGATGGCGTTTCCGATGCGCCGAGCGGGACGTCCGGCAGTGGCAGTCTGTCGGTGCCAAGCCAGCGCACGCTCAACGGCCCGTCCGGGGTGATCGTTTACAACGGTGTGCTCTACGTCACCGACACCGCCAACAACCGCATCATGGAATTTAGCGCCAACTAAGCGGGTTTTTTCAAAGCAGCAAGACCCCAGACCCCGCACCGGTCATCCGGTGCGGGGTTTTTCTTGCGCGCAGACCGTCGCACAATGGCGGTATGAAAAGCCGTGACAGCCATGCCCGCATCTGGGCGGTGGTGAAAAACATTCCGCGCGGACGCGTCGCCACCTATGGCCAGGTCGCGGCACTGGCCGGCCTGCCGCGGCAGCCGCGACTGACCGGCTATGCGCTGAACCAGGCGCCCGACGGCATGAACCTGCCCTGGCACCGCGTGATCAACGCGCAGGGCCGCATCTCGTTCCCCGAAGGCACCGAGCATCACGACGAGCAGCGGCGCCTGCTGGAGCAGGAAGGCGTGGTTTTCATCGGCGGCCGTATCAGCCTGAGCCGCTACCAATGGCGGCGGCTGGGCGACGCGCCGGTGCTGGATTGAAGCCGTCGCGTGGGGCGGTCATAACCTATTCGATCCTGGGGCAGCGTGCCCTCACCCGCGCCTTCAGCGCGACCTCTCCCAAAGGGAGAGGTAAAACACTCTAACGCTTTGGAAATGCCTCATCCCTCTCCTCTGGGAGAGGTCGGCGCGTAGCGCCGGGTGAGGGCATTGCCTGATTGTATTCATGCACTGAAAACGAAACACTGCACCCGATTGTTGCTTTGTAAACATCACCAGATTTTGACGCGCTGTTCCGGCGGCAGATACATGCCGTCGCCGGGTTTGACGTCGAAGGCGCTGTAGAACGCCGGCACGTTGACCACCACGCCGTTGCAGCGGAATTGCGGCGGCGCGTGCGGATTGCTCTTGACCAGGTTGATCATCGCGGCGTCGCGATATTTCCAGCGCCAGGCCTGCGCCCAGCCGATGAAGAAACGCTGATCGCCGGTCATGCCGTCGATCACCGGCGCCGGCTTGCCGCCGAGCGACAGGTGATAGGCCTTGTAGGCGATCGACAGGCCGCCGAGATCGCCGATGTTTTCGCCGATGGTGAACGCACCGTCGACGTGGAAACCCTTGACCGGCTCGTAGGCGTCGTACTGCGCGATCAGCGCCTTGACGCGCGCGTCGAAATTCTTGCGGTCGCTGGCGGTCCACCAGCTTTTGAGATTGCCGTCGCCGTCGAACTTGCTGCCCTGGTCGTCGAAGCCGTGGCCGATCTCGTGGCCGATGACCGCGCCGATCGCGCCGTAGTTGACCGCATCATCGGCCTGCGCGTTGAAAATCGGCGGTTGCAGGATCGCGGCGGGAAACACGATCTCGTTCATGGTCGAATCGTAGTAGGCGTTGACCGTCTGCGGCGTCATCTGCCACTCGCCGCGATCCACCGGCTGGCCCAGTTTCGCGGCGTTGCGCGCAAACTCGAATTCGCGGGCGCGCATGACGTTGCCGACCAGGTCATCCGGCGTGATGCGCAGCGCCGAGTAGTCGCGCCATTGATCCGGGTAGCCGATCTTGCTGCTGAACTTGTCGAGTTTTTCCAGCGCGCGCTTCTTGGTGGCCTCGCCCATCCAGTCCAGCGACTGGATGCTCATGCGATATTCCTGTAGCAAGTTGTTGACCAGCGCCTGCATGCGCGCCTTGTTCTCGGGCGGGAAATATTTGGCGACGTAGAGCTTGCCGACAGCGAAGCCCAGCGCCGTGTCCTCGGAGTCGACCGCGCGCTTCCAGCGCGGATGATCTTGCGGCACGCCATTGAGCGTCTTGCCGTAAAACGCGAAGTGTTCATCGACGAATGGCTTCGACAGGTACGGCGCGTAGGCGCGCAGCAACTGCCAGCGCAGGTAGAGCTTGAGTTCGAACAGCGGCGTCGTACGCAGGAGTTTCGACAAGCCCTGGAAATAGCTCGGCTCGCCGACGATCACGTAACTCTCTTTGGCGAACCCGTCGCCGTTGGCGTAAGCCAGCCAGGCGAAATCCGGAATCAGGCCGGGCAGCTCGCTCAACGCGTACTTGTTGTAGGTCTTGTCGGCGTCGCGGTCGTCGACTTTGCTCCACTGTTTTTCCGCAAGCCGCTTTTCAAACGTGAAAATTTCGTGCGCATGCGTCTCGGCATCCTGGTCTCCGTCCAGCGTCAGCATGCGCGCGATGTGCGCCTGGTACTGCGTGCGCAGCGCTTTGAATTTTGCGTTGTCCTGCAGGTAGTAATCGCGATCCGGCAGGCCCAGGCCCGACTGGCTGAGATACACCGCGTAACGGGTCGATTGCTTGGCATCCTGCGCGACCATTGGCGTGAACGGCGTATCGATGTCGATCCGTGCGAAGTGCGCCAGTTGCTCGGCGAGTTCGGCGTGCGTGCGAATCGCATCGATGCGCGCCAGCTCGCCCTGCAGCGGCTTGAGGCCCAGCTGGTCCGCCAGCTTTTCGTTGACGAAGGCGGTGTAGTAGTCGCCGATCTTCTGCGCGTCGGAGCCGTCCTGCCGCTGGGTGTCGGCGGCAGCGGCCTCGATGATCTCGCGCTGCTCGCGCTCGGAATCGTCGCGCAGGCGGATCAGCGCGCCGTAGCTGGATTTGTCGGCGGGGATTTCGGTGTCCTTCAGCCAGGTGCCGTTGATCGCTTCGTAGAAATTATCCTGCGGTCGCACATGGGCATCGAAATCGGCGCGGGCGATGCCCGAGATCAGCGGCGGCGCGACCGGCGGCGGCGGTGGCTGGCTGGCACATGCGCTCAGCAGCAGGGCGCCGGTCGCGCAGGCGAAAAATTGTTTCATGGCGTGCAGCCCCGCGGTCACGGAAGACGAGAGGTCTAGGGTAGCAAAGCCCGAGCGGTTGCAAGGGCTGCAAATCCTGTTGCAGCGGCCACCCGCTGTTGACGGCAGGCAACCAAAGAATGTTATAATTTATTATATATATAAAATATTATATTATAAATTATAACAATACTCCCAGGGAAACCATCGACAGCGGGTGACGCCGGGATCGGTTTTCAGAGGAGATCCCAACCGGGCAGCGTCGCCGCATAGGCGATCAATCCGATCGCGGCCCAGTAGGTGCTGAGGATCACGGCCTGTGCGCCGGCATAAGCGCCGACGAATTTCCGGATCGCCAGCGAGGAGTCCGACAGCACGAACAGCAGCGCGCCGAGCATCGCCAATTCTGCCGGCAGATCGTGCCGCCCATGCCAGCGCGCAATCGCGGCGAACGCCAGGCCGATCAAGGCCAGGCCGTAGAGGCCGACGGCGAATTTCAGCGAGCCGGTTCGAGGCAGCAGCCATGCGAACAGCAGGATGCCATACAGCGCCAGTGCCGCGCTCCACGGCGGCAGCGCCGGTTGCGCGATGCCGTGCAGCAGCACCGGGATGAACAGCAGGTGCGCCAGCAGGAAACTGCCGAGGCCGCCGATGAAAAATTTGTTGCCTTCAAACATGAGGCAGATGTCGCCGAGCAGCGACAGCCCCAGCGCGGCCAGCAGCATCCATCGTGCATCGCCGGGCGGTGACTGCGCGGCGATGCCGATGATCAACACGGTGGTCAGCGGCTTGAGAATGTAAAAAGCGGGATGGCGCCGCTCATTCCAGTCGGCGGCAATGGCCAGAATGGCGGAAACTGCGGCGGCGATGGCGAACGCGTGGGTCGGCATGGATGCGGAGTCTTGTGATCTGGCTTAATGCACGCATTATATTGGCACGATATCGACGTGGAGAATCCCGTGACCCCAATCAAGAAGACCGAAGCCGAGTGGCGCGCGCAACTCACGCCCGAGCAGTATCACGTCACGCGCGAGCATGGCACCGAACGCTCCTTCACCGGCGAATACTGGAATCATCAGGCCGACGGCGTCTACGCCTGTGTCTGCTGTGGTGCGCCGCTGTTCGACTCCGAACACAAGTTCGAGGCGCACTGCGGCTGGCCCAGTTTCAACCAGCCGCTGGACGGCAACGCGCCGCTGGCCGAGAGCCGCGATGAAAGCTATGGCAGGGTGCGCACCGAGGTGCACTGCCAGCACTGCGGCGCGCACATGGGCCACGTCTTCAACGACGGCCCCGAGCCCACCGGCCTGCGCTACTGCATCAACTCGGCGTCGATAAAGTTTAACGAACGGAACAAATGAGCGGGCTGTTTTTGACAGTGCGCAGCAGGGATGGTGCGCTCTGGTTGAGGATAGACAGATGAAAGTCCACTGGCTGCAACACGTCGCGTTTGAAGACCTGGGCTGCATCGCGCCGTGGCTGGCGGCGCGCAACGCCACGGTGACGCAGACCCGGCTGTACGCCGGTGAAACCTTGCCGAAGAGCGATGACTTCGACTGGCTGATCGTGATGGGCGGGCCGATGAACATCTACGAAGAGGCCGCGTATCCCTGGCTGAGGGCCGAGAAAACGCTGATCCGCGATGCCTGCGCCGCTGGCCGTAAGCTGCTCGGCATCTGCCTGGGTGCGCAGCTGATTGCCGGTGCGCTGGGTGCGCCGGTGACGCGCAATGCGCAGCAGGAGATCGGCTGGTTTCCGGTGCGGATGAGCGCCGCTGCGGCGCAGTCGAAACTCTTTGCCGGTTTCCCCGAACGCTACGACGCGCTGCACTGGCACGGCGATACCTTTGCCATTCCGTCTGGCGCGAAATTGCTGGCCAGCAGCGAGGCTTGCGCGCATCAAGCGTATGAGTGCGACGGCCGCGTGGCCGCCATCCAGTTTCATCTCGAAGTCACCGCAGCCAACGCGCGGGTCTGGCTGGCGCAGGAGCCGCTAACGCCTGCCCGTTATGTGCAGACCGCCGAGGAAATCCTGTCCGACATCGGGCGCTTTGCCGAGAACAATCGGCTGATGGTCAAACTGCTGGAAAATCTCTCCGCAGCATGAGTGCTGCCCAAACCCCCGCTATCATGCCCGTCTGATCACAGGAATTTTATTCATGGATGCACTGCTGCAACCCGAACTCTGGCTGGCGCTGTTGACGCTGACCGCACTGGAAATCGTGCTCGGCGTCGACAACATTATTTTTCTGTCGATCATCGTCGCCAAGCTGCCGCAGCAGCAGCAGGCCCGTGCGCGGGTGCTGGGTCTGGGCGGTGCGCTGATCACGCGCGTGCTGCTGCTGTTTTCGCTGTCGTGGCTGGCGAGCCTGACCAAACCCTGGTTCAGCTTTGGCGCACACGCGGTCTCCGGCCGCGATCTGGTGCTGGTTCTCGGCGGCCTGTTCCTGCTCTACAAGAGCGTCGGTGAAATTCACGAAAGCCTCGAAGGTCATGCGGCTGCGCCGGGAGCACCGCGCGCGGTGCGCGGCTTTGCCGCCGCCATCGTGCAGATCATGATTCTCGACATCGTGTTCTCGCTGGACTCGGTGATCACCGCCGTCGGCATGACCAACAACCTGCCGGTGATGGTCACTGCCATCACCATCGCCATCATCGCCATGATGTTTTTCGCCGCGCCGCTGGCGGCGTTCGTGGAGCGTCATCCCACGGTCAAGATGCTGGCGCTGGCTTTCCTGATCATGATCGGCGGTGCGCTGGTCGGCGAAGGCATGGGTCTGCACATCCCCAAGGCGTACATCTACTTTGCGATGGCATTTTCGGTAGCGGTGGAAATGCTCAATCTGCGGTTGCGCCAGCGCATGGTCGACTGAACCGGAATCTGGCTGCGCTGCGGCGATCCGGTGGAGTGAACGATGCACTTTGAAACCATCAACCCGGCCAGTGGCGACATTCTGCAACGCTATGACGCCATGGATCGCGCGCAGGTCGAGCGCATCCTCGCGCGTTGCAGCGATGCGCAGCAGGCATGGGCCGTGCGCCCCATGGCCGAGCGTGTAAGCTGCATGCAGACCGCCGCCGCGGTCATGCTCGCGGATAAGCAGCGCTACGCAAGGCAAATGACGCTGGAAATGGGCAAGCCGCTGCCGCAAGCGATTGCCGAGGTCGAGAAATGCGCGCTGGTGTGCCGCTATTACGCTGACAACGCCGCGCGTTTCCTCGCGCCGCAAAAGATCGCGACCGAGGCCCAGGCCAGCACCGTGTACTTCAAACCCGCCGGCGTGGTGCTGGCGGTGATGCCGTGGAATTACCCGTGGTGGCAGGTATTCCGTTTCGCCGCGCCGGGGCTGATGGCGGGCAACGGCGCACTGCTGAAACACGCGCCCAGTGTGTTCGGCTGCGCACTGATGATTGAAGAAGTGTTCCGCAAGGCCGGATTTCCCGACGGCCTGTTCGCCAGCCTGTTGCTGGATGTGGAACAGACCGGCGCAGTGATCCGCGATCCGCGTGTCGCGGCGGTGACCCTCACCGCCAGCGTCGCCGCCGGTCGTGCGGTGGCCGCCGAAGCCGGCAAGGCGCTGAAGAAATGCGTGCTGGAACTCGGCGGCTCCGATCCCTTCATCGTGCTTGAAGATGCGGATATCGACCGCGCGGTCGAGGTCGGCGTCAACGCGCGCTACCAGAACACCGGGCAGAGCTGCATCGCCGCCAAGCGCTTTATCCTCGTCGAGGCGATCCGCGCGGAGTTCGAGCACAAGTTCGTCGCGCGCGTGCAGCAGCTGCGTGTGGGCGATCCGTTTGCCGAAGGCATCGACCTCGGCCCGATGTCGCGCCGCGAACTGCGCGACGGCCTGCACCGGCAGGTGCAGCGCAGCGTCGAGGCCGGCGCGCGCCTGCTCGCCGGCGGCGTGCGGTCGGACGGACCCGGCGCGTATTACCCGCCGACGGTGCTCGGCGACGTGCGCGAGGGCATGGCGGCGTGGTCCGAGGAATTGTTCGGGCCGGTCGCCACGTTGATCGCGGTCAGGGACGAGGACGAGGCGATTGCCGTCGCCAACGCCACCGAGTTCGGTCTCTCGGCCTCGGTGTGGACGCGCGACCTGCAACGCGGCGAGCGCATCGCCGCCGAAAAAATCCAGTCCGGCGCCTGCTTCGTCAACGCCATGTCCAAGTCCGATCCGCGCATGCCCTTCGGCGGCATCAAGAACTCCGGCTATGGCCGTGAGCTGGGGGAGTTCGGCATCCGCGAGTTCGTCAATATCCACGCGGTCTGGGTCGAAGACTGAATCACGGGTGCGTACAAAGTCTGGAGCAAAATGAAATCGTTGTGCCCGCGAGCCACTGTGCGCTCTGGCTTAATCGATCTGATCGCCGTGGATCTCATCAACGTTGACTGAACCGCCGGCCTTCAAAAAGCAACCACCGGGCGCACCAAGCACCCGGCTGCCGTGTCTACTCAGAAATGTCGTGTCAATGAAGGCCAAGATCCTTGATCTGTTGCCTGGCCTTATCTTTCGCAAGGCCGTACTTCTCCTGCAGCTTGCCCAAGAGATGTTCGCTGTTGCTTTCAGCCTGTTTGAGATCATCGTCAGTGAGTTCGCCCCACTTCTGCTTGATCTTGCCGGACAACTGTTTCCAGTCACCTTTAATAATATCCTTGTTCATGAATAGCTCCTGTTGAAGCGCGGGTTTAATGCTGAACCGATGGTCGTGAGGCCCCGGCACTGCGTATCCGTTGCTCAATAAAGTGCTTAGTTGTTGGTGGCCTTGAGGTTGTCGGCGTCAACACTGGCAACGCCATCAACCTGTTTTGCCAAGTCTTCGGCATGAGCCACTGACGCCTGCGTATCCACCGTTCCGGACAGGATCACCACGTGATGGATGGTCTTTACGCTGATGTTGAAGCCTTTGGTGATGTTGTCTGCGAGCAGTGAGGATTTGACCTTGGTCGTGATCCAGCTATCCGAGACCACGCGCTGAGTCTTCTTCGCGACGTGTTTGGTTTCCGCCTCGATCGAGCTGGCGACACTAGGCGCCTGAAGCTGGTCGTCGACTTTATTAACCCCCGACACATTCTTTGCGAGTTCTTCCGCCGCGGTTTTCGCGTCAGAGCTAGGCACTGATCCGGTCAGGGTGACGGTGCCGTTGGTGGTGGTCACGCTGATGTCCGTATTTTTGAGCCGGGTATCGACCATGTACTTGGCTTTAACCTTGGCGGTGATATCGGTATCGCTAATTGCCGTGCCGACATTGGCGCTCTGCGGTTGAGTTGTGGTGCCGGTGTCGTCGGCATAGGCAACGCTGCCGGCGCTCAGCAGCAATGCCGCTGAAATTCCGTAATAAACAGGATTAAGTTTCATGGGTGCTCTCCGCGATGAATGGATGAACGGGATGCCATTGATACAAAGTGGCGCATCGTGCTGTTTCCGGAGGGTCAGATTCGTCTGCCTTGGATGACCCGGATGAGGACCACTACGATGGCTACGACCAGGAGAATGTGGATGACCCACCCATGGTGTACGACGACACCATTCCCAGTGCCCACATGACCAGCAAGATAATTGCGACGGTTTTCGAGCATGGCAGTTTCTCCGGTTCCGGCCTGACCACGATGGGCAGGCGATCAGACTGAGCGCATGGCTGAATTGATTTACGGCAACACACGCAGGCTGATTTATTTCGGATCTTTTACCCGCGCATCGCATTCACGATAGCTGTGCGCAGGCGTACATATCCGATGCATTCAGTGCGTATCAATGCGCACTGGAAGCGAAATTCTTGGAGTGTCGTATCTCCAGGAAACTGGTACGGCAGCGTAATAACGATGAGCACGATGTGTGCTGCTATACAGATATGAACATCGCATTCAACGTAAGTTCCCTCGATCCAATAAATTTGCCTTCTTGACATGCAACCATTTAGTTGCATATATTGCCGTCATGGATCTGGTCTTCAAAGCGCTCGCCGATGTCAGCCGCCGACAATTGCTGGACGCGTTGCATCAGCGCAACGGCCAGACCCTGGGTCAGCTCTGCGTCGACTTGGCAATGTCACGTCAGGCGGTGACCAAGCATCTCGCACTGCTGGAAGAAGCCAACCTCGTCGTCACGCTCTGGCGCGGCCGTGAGAAATTGCACTACCTCAACCCGGTTCCGCTCGGCGAGATCGTCGACCGCTGGATCGGCAAATACGAAAAGCGCCGCGCCCGCACCTTGGGCGAACTCAAACGCCGGCTTGAACAGGAGGCCGCATGAACACCCAAAAAGAGACGCAGACTTTTGTCTACGTCACCTACATCGACAGCGCGCTGGAAAAAGTCTGGGAGGCGCTGACACAAAATAACTTCATCGAGCAATTCTGGAGCAACTGTCGCATCGACTGCGACTGGAAACCCGGCTCCAAATTTGAACTGCGTGCGCCCAATGGCACCGTTTATGACGAAGGCGTAGTGCTGGCTTGCGAGCCGCCGCATCACCTCAGCTACAGTTTCAAGAATGTATTTTTCGACGAACTGCTCGCAGAGCCTGCATCACGCGTGGATTTCAAATTGGAACTGCAGGACGGCATCGTCAAACTGACGCTGGTTCATGATCAGTTCACCACGCCCGATAGCAAATACCTGCGCGCCATCAGCGGCGGATGGCCGTCGATTCTGTCTGGCCTCAAGAGTCTCTTGGAAACCGGCAAGCCGCTGCCTTTCGTGTGGTCGCACAAAGGAAACAATCGCGCGCACAGATTCGGTTGAGAGACCCCACATGAACAAGAGCCCCGACACCGTCTACGTCACCTACATCGCCGCCACGCCGCAGCGTGTGTGGGACGCGCTGACACAGGGCGAAATCACCAAGCAGTATTTCTTCGGCCGCCGCATCGAGTCCGACTGGAAAGTCGGCGGCCGCGTGGTCTACTGGCAGCCGGACGGCACGCTCGACGTCAGCGGCGAAATCCTCGAATGCGATCCGCCGCGCAAGCTGCGCTTCACCTGGTGCGTCGAGTGTGTGCCGGAAATAAAAGCGCTGCCGCCGTGCATCGTCACCTACCAGATCGACGACCTCGGCGCAGCCGTGCGCCTCACCGTGATCGAGGAACACCCGACGCCAATCGAAGAGAAATGGCTCGAAGGCGGCCGCCGCGGCTGGCCGATCATCCTGTGCAGCCTCAAGAGCTGGCTCGAAACCGGCCAGCCGCTGCCGAATTTGGTGGAGCACGGCAAGCCCGATGCGTTGAAAGCCGTTTCCAAGCCACAACCGCACTTGTAGGAGCGCCTCTTAGGCGCGACCCGCGTTATCGCGCCTAAGAGGCGCTCCTACAAGGATAGATGCGGCATCAAATGGGAATTTTGCAGCACCCGCTCTTCGCGTTTAGTGCAAAGCAATTGTTTTATTATATTACTTATAATAATAAATATATAACAATATATAACATGCGTGCATCTAAACAAACCAAGAGCGGGTGATGCGATTTAGGTGTTATTTGCCTTCGTAGGGCGGGTTAGCGAAGCGTAACCCACCGCTTTCCGCGAAATGGTGGGTTACGGCCTTCGGCCTAACCCACCCTACGAGCTGCGACATCTCAAAGCATCATCAGAAAAATTAAGATGGTGAGCACGCCCATAAGTACGGCAAAGCCGATGTTGATTTGCCGTGCGCAACGGGAGCAAATACAAATCGCTCCTGAAGGGAAGCCGACGACCAACCATAAAACTGGATGCAGTACCGACCAAACCTTTCCCTCTGACAGAGACGTACTACCGCAATTTCCGCACTTTATCTTGGGGGTCATGTTGCGTATGCCTCAAAAGCTACCTGCCATGCAGATTATTCCGTTATTCGCATCAAAAACAATTTCCCCAAATCCCCGGCCCTACCTCCCAAGCCGGTAAAATCAGCAAATGAATCATTTCGCTGACGATCTCGCTCCGCTCATCGCCCATCTCAACCCTGCACAGAAAGAGGCGGTGACGGCGCCGACCGAGCATCGGCTGGTATTGGCGGGCGCGGGTTCGGGCAAGACGCGGGTGCTGGTGCATCGCATCGCGTGGCTGATTGCGCGCGAGGGTGTGTCGCCACATTCCATTCTCGCGGTGACCTTCACCAACAAGGCGGCGGCGGAGATGCGCGGGCGCATCGAGCAGTTGATCAGCATTACGGTGCGGGCGATGTGGGTCGGCACTTTCCACGGCACCGCGCACCGGATGCTGCGGCTGCATTGGAAGGAAGCGAAGCTGCCACAGAATTTCCAGATTCTCGATGCCGACGATCAGGTGCGGCTGGTCAAGCGCGTGATGCGGGCGATGGAACTGCCGGAAGACCAGTGGCAGCCCAAGAGCGTCACCGGTTTCATCAATGCGCAGAAGGAAGAAGGCCGCCGGCCGCAGCATTTGCAGGATCAGGGCGATTTCACCCAGCGTACGCTGGCGCGTGTCTACACCGCCTACCAGGAGCAGTGCGAGCGTAACGGCCTGGTCGATTTCGCCGAACTGCTGCTGCGTGCCTACGAACTGTGTCGCGACAACGAGGAAATCCAGCGCCACTACCGCAACCGCTTCCGCCACATTCTCGTCGACGAGTTCCAGGACACCAACACGCTGCAATACAAATGGCTGAAGGTGCTGGCGGGCAATACCGGCATCCTGTTTGGAGTCGGTGACGACGATCAATCGATCTACGGCTGGAGAGGCGCGAAGGTCGAGAACATGCTGCATCTCGACCGCGATTTCCCCGGCACGCAGATCATCAAGCTGGAGCAGAACTACCGCTCGACCGGCACCATCCTCAAGGCGGCCAACGGTCTGATCGCGCGTAACAGCGCACGTCTGGGCAAGGAGCTGTGGACCGACGGCAACGCCGGTGAGCAGATCCAGCTCTATGCCGCATTCAATGAATACGACGAAGCCGAGTTTGTCGTCGGCCGCATCAAGCAGCATCGCGACGATACCGCGCGCTATTCCGATCTTGCGGTGCTGTATCGCATGAGCGCGCAGTCGCGTGTTCTCGAAGAGATGCTGATCCGTGCGCGTATTCCGTACCGTATCTACGGCGGCCTGCGCTTCTTCGAGCGCATGGAAGTGAAGGACGCGCTGTCCTACCTGCGCTTGCTGCACAACCGCGATGACGACACCAGCTTCGAGCGCGCGGTCAACACACCGCCGCGCGGCATCGGCGCCACGACCATCGAGCGCCTGCGGTTGCTGGCGCGCGAGCAGAACATTTCGCTGTGGGTTGCGGCGAAAACCGGGCTGCCGTCGCTGGGCCGCTCATCCAACAGCGTCGGCGCCTTTCTGGCGCTGATCGAGCAGTTGCACGCCGACACGCGTGCGCTGACGTTGAGCGAGGCTACCCAACTGGCTATCGAGCGCAGCGGCTTGCGCGAGCACTACAAAAAGGAAAGGGGCGAACAAGCCGAGGCGCGCCTCGAAAATCTTGACGAACTGATCAACGCTGCGCGCGGCTTCGAGGAGCTGCCGCCCACCGACGAAGGCGAACCGGCGATGGAGCCGCTGACCGCGTTCATCACCCACGCCTCGCTGGAAGCCGGCGACGAGCAGGCCGGCCCCGGCGAAGACTGCGTGCAGCTGATGACGCTGCACGCCGCCAAGTGTCTGGAGTTTCCGGTGGTGTTCATGGTCGGTCTGGAGAATGGCCTGTTCCCCAGTCAGCGCACCATGGACGAGGGCAATCTCGAAGAGGAGCGGCGGCTTTGCTATGTCGGCATCACGCGCGCGCGCGAACGTTTGTATCTGTCCTACGCCGAGATGCGCCGTCTGCACGGGGTCGAACAGATCAACCTGCCGTCGATGTTCCTCAAGGAGATTCCGCCGGAGTGCGTCAGCGAGACGCGGCCGCGTGCCGGCATCGTGCGGCAGCAATCCTTCATCAATCGCGGTGCGCCGACACGCTGGGGCAGTGGCATCGGCCATGCGTCGGGCGGGTACGCCGTGCAAGCGCCGCGGCCCAGGCTGAGCGACACCGGTCCCGGCGGCTTCAAGCTCGGGCAGCGTGTCAGCCATGCCCGCTTTGGCGAGGGCACCATCCTGTCGTTCGAGGGCGACGGCGATCGTGCGCAGGTGGAGATCCGCTTCAAGGCGCATGGCACCAAGCGGCTGATGCTGGGTTACGCCAATCTGCAGGCGCTGTAGGCTCGGGCCACTGGGCCACTGCTCAGGAATTCCGACTCCGCGCGCTGCTGTGGCGCTTCATTGATAGTTGCATCGGCGGCTGAAGCGCCGCTTACTTCACCTTCATCAGCACGCCCTGCACGTTGTTCTGTTGCAGACGTGCCATCAGGGTATGCGCCTTGGCCAGGCTGTGCTCGGGGCCGACGCGGACACGGTAATAGGTGTCCTTGTTGTCGATGGTGACTTTCTCGATGCGCGATTCGATGCCGATCAGTGCCAGCTTGGCTTTCTGCGCATCGGCGTCCTGTTGCGCGCGGTAGGCGGCGACCTGGATTACATAGATGCCGTCATCGCCCGGCTCCGCCTTGCCGGTGGCGGCGGTCACGCTGTCCGGCACCACCACTTCCTGCCCCGGCAGGATGTCGTAGAAGGTAAAACGGGTTTTTTCCTTGGGCGGCAGCTTGATCGCGTTCTTCTTGCCGCCCAGCGCCGCGTGGGTTTGCGATGCGGACGCTTTTCCTCCGGCATCGTTTTCCGCGCCCGCCACGCTGTCAGCGCCTTGTTTGGATAGAGGAGGTGCGGGCCTGGCGACGTATACGATCACGGCGATGGCCAGTCCGACCGACAGGCCGAGCACCACGCCCAGCCACCAGGGCATGCCGCTGCCGCCCGCGGCCGATCGCCCGCGCGGATTGTTGGCTGGACGTGTCTGGCGCCGTCCGCCCTTGTTGCGCTGCGCGTAGTCCTTGGCCATTACATTTTTTCCGGCGCGCCGACGCCGAGCAGACCCAGGCCGATGCGCAGCACCTGCCGCGCGGCGCTAATCAGTGCCAGCCGCGCCGACTGCAATTCGATATCGTCAACGATGAACTTGTGCGCGTTGTAGTAGCTGTGAAACGCGTCGGCGAGGCCGTCCTTGAGGTAGAACGCCAGCGTATGCGGTTCATATTCGGCGGCCGATTTGCGCAATACTTCGGGGAAGCGCGCGAGCTGCACCAGCAGCGTTTTTTCGTGTTCGTTGTCGAGCCGGTGCAGCGCGGCGAGTCCAGCCGCTTCATTGTATTTGCCGCCGCGTTCGGCGAGCTGAGCGAACACGCTGCACACCCGGGCGTGCGCGTACTGCACATAGAACACCGGATTTTCGTTGCTCTGTGAACGGGCCAGGTCGATGTCGAATTCCAGATGCTGTTCGTGCGAGCGCATCAGGTAGAAGAAGCGCGTGGCGTCGGGGCCGGCTTCGTCGATCAGATCCTGCAGGGTCACGAAATTGCCGCTGCGCTTGCCCATGCGTCCCGATGACAGGGTGACGAACTGGATCAGCTGCACGCTGAGGGCATCCTTCTTGCCGGTCAGCGCTTCGATGGCGGCGCGCACGCGCGCGATGTAGCCGTGGTGATCCGCGCCCCAGACGTCCATCAGCAGCGGCCAGCCGCGATCCAGCTTGTCGATGTGATACGCCAGATCGTTGCAGAAATAGGTGGCGGCACCGTCGGCCTTGACCAGCACGCGGTCTTTCTCGTCGCCGTAGGACTCGGTGCGCATCCACAGCGCGCCGTCCTTTTCGTAGGTCAGGCCCTTGTCGGCGAGCCGCGCCAGCGCCTTCTGCACGAAGCCGGATTGCACCAGCGCCGCTTCCGACGACCACTGGTCGAAGCGCACGTTGAAAGAGGCCAGCGTCGCGCGGATCACCGCCAGCTGGTCATCCAGCGCAGTGCGCACGATCTGCGCGTAGCTCGCGCCGAGCAGCGTGCGGGCGCGCACGATCAACGCGTCGGCATAGGCTTCCTGCCGCAGCTTGATCGCGTCCTTGTCCTTGTCGCCGGCGCCTTCGGGCACCAGCGGTTCCTGCGGCAGGTCGCGCAGCACGTCGGCGGCGGCCCGGCGGAATTTCTCGCCGTGCGCGTCCTTCAGCTTCTGTGCGGTGCGCTGGATGTAATCGGCCGGATAGCCGCGTTTGGGAAACGGTAGCGTCTCGCCGCACAGTCCCAGGTAACGCAGCCACACCGAGATCGCGAGGATGTCGACCTGACGGCCGGCGTCGTTGATGTAGTACTCGCGCCACACGGTCCAGCCGGTCGCCGCCAGCAGATTCGACATGGCATCACCGTAGGCCGCGCCGCGGCCGTGGCCGACGTGCATTGGCCCGGTCGGGTTGGCGGAGACGAACTCCACCATGATCCTGCCCTTGCTGCCGGAGTCGTCGCGGCCGAACTGGTCACCGGCCTTGAGCACCTCCGCCACCACCGACTGGAACGCATCGTCGGCAAGAAAGAAGTTGATGAAGCCCGGGCCGGCGATTTCGACCCTGGCGACATGCGGCGACGCCGGTAGTTGCGCGACCAGCGCCTGCGCTACCGCACGCGGCGCCTGACCCAGCGGCTTGGCGATGACCAGCGCCAGGTTGCTGGCGAAATCGCCGTGGCTCTTGTCCTTTGCGGCGTCGATCTGGATGGTTTCCGGCGCACGCAGATCATGTCCGGCGAGGACGGCGTGCAGCGCGGTGCGCAATAAATCTTGCAGGTGGGATTTCATCGAAACGGTTTAAGCGGGGGCACTTACGGGGGCGGATTTTAGCCTGTCGCGCCGCTCGGTGCCGTCCGGCTCACGGCGCGTAGCGCTGTCCGGGCTGTGCGCTGGCGTACCACGCGTTCAGACGCGTGGCTTCGGGACTGCCCTCGGCCGGGGACCACGGCGCGTAGTCCGCCGCGGCCGGCGGCTGATACGGCCCGTGCTTGACCTCGAAAATCACGCCGCTGGCATCCAGCGACAGCACCGCATGCCACTGTCCCGCCGGGTTTTCGAGGATGGCGCTGTTTTCGCCGAGCACACTGCGAGCGGTGACCTTGCCGCTGTCATCGAAGTGCAGCACCACGAAGCGGCCGCGCAGGGGAAACAGCAGTTCCCAGGTCTGCGGGTGCCGGTGCGGGCGCACGTAGGTGCCCGGTTCCATCGCAATCGCAAGACGCTGTACCGGATCGGTCAACTCCTGGTGCAGATTGAGATTGGCGCGTAAACGCGGCGAGGCCAGCGCGCGGGCCGAGAGTTCGGCGAGGGCGTGAGTGGAAATCTGTTTCATGTGCGCATTCTAAAGAGTTTGCCGCCGCTATAATCCGCCGCCATGACTTCCAAGATGCCCGCCTGGGTCGAAACCGGCGCATTCCTGCTGGCCTTCAACGCCGGCATCATCAATGGCGTCGGGCTGGTGGGATGGCAGCACCAGTCGGTGTCGCACATGAGCGGCAATTCCACCGAAATCGGCCTGGCGGTCGTGCAGGGCAATTTCAGCCAAGTGCTGCACCTGGTGATCGTGCTGCTGAGTTTCCTGTGCGGCGCGGTACTCAGCGGGGTCATCATTCAGGACACCGCGCTGCGCCTGGGGCGCCGCTACAGCTTCGCGCTGTTCTGCGAATCGGGATTCCTGCTGATCTCCATGCTGCTGCTCAACAGCGGCATCGGCCAGGGCGATTACTGGGCTTCCGCCGCGTGCGGCTTGCAGAACGCCATGGTCACGACCTACAGCGGCGCCATTCTGCGCACCACGCATGTCACCGGCACCTTCACCGATCTCGGCATGACCCTGGGCCACATGTTGCGCGGCATCCGCGTGGACCGCCGCCGCATCGTCCTCTATGTTCTGCTGATTTCCGGGTTCATCAGCGGCGGCGTGGTCGGTGCCTACCTGTTCTTGCGGATACAGTATTCGGCGTTCTGCGTTCCGGTCGCGCTGACCGCGGCACTGTCGGTGTTGTACTGGGCCTACCGCTATCACCTCCAGCACGAACACGGGCATCAGAATAAATCGTAAGGGTCCACGTCCAGCGACCAGCGCACCTGTCGGGCGGCCGGCAGGCCATCGAGTTGCGGCACCCAGGCGGCCAGCGCTTTTTGCAGTGCGGCGCGGCTGGTGCATTGCATGAGCAGTTGCGCCCGGATTTGTCCGGCGCGGCGCTCCATCGCTGCGGGTATCGGCTCCGAGACCTGCACGCGGGAATCATGCTCCGCCAGACCGCGCTGCGCCTGGGCGAGGAAATTCATCGCTACGCCGGGTTTGGGGGATTCCGCACGCAGTAGTGCCAGATGCGCGTAAGGGGGCAATCCGGTGACGCGGCGTTCCTCCAGCAGCGAGTCGCACAAGGCGTCATAGCCGCCTTCGACCAGTTGCCGCAGCAGCGGGTGGTGCGGCTCATGCGTCTGCAGGATGACCTCGCCGCCCTGCCCGCCGCGGCCGGCGCGACCTGCGACCTGCGTGACCAGCTGGCCCATGCGCTCGATTGCGCGAAAATCGTTGCCGTACAGAGCCTGGTCGGCGTTGACGATGCCGACCAGCGACAGGCCGGCGAAATCGTGACCCTTGGCCAGCACCTGCGTGCCGACGAGGATGTGGATGGCGCCGCTGCGGATGTCGGCGAGCAGGCGCGCCAGTTCGCCGGCGCGACGCAGGCGATCGGAGTCGAAGCGCTCGACGCGATGCTGTGGAAAGCGCGCACGCAGGGCTTCTTCGACGCGCTCGGTGCCCTGCCCCAGCGCCACCAGGTTCTTGCCGGTGCAGGAAGGGCAACTCGCCGGCGCCTGCTGTTGCGCGCCGCAGTGATGACAGATCATGCGGCTGCGACCGCGATGCAGGGTCATGTGTGCATCGCAGCGGCCGCACGGCGCGCTCCAGCCGCAGTCGTGGCAGAGCAGCACCGGCGCATAGCCGCGGCGGTTGATGAACAGCAGCACCTGGCCGCGCTGATCGAGATGGCGGCCGACCGCTTCCAGCAGTGGCGACGACAGGCCGTGATCGAGCGTGCGGCCGCGCACATCCAGCGCCTGCACGCGCGGTGGCGCGCCAAGGTGCACGCGGCTGCTCAGGCGCAGATGGCGATAGCGGCCCTGTTGCGCGTTATGCAGCGTCTCCAGCGACGGCGTCGCGCTGCCGAGGACGACCGGGATCTTCAGCCGCTGCGCACGCAGGATCGCGAGGTCGCGTGCGCAGTAGCGGAAGCCGTCCTGCTGCTTGAACGAGACATCGTGTTCCTCGTCCACCACCACCAGTCCGAGTCTGGCGAACGGCACGAACACCGCCGAGCGCGTGCCGACGACGATGCGAGTGCGACCGGCGCGCGCGCGCAGCCAGGTATCGTTGCGCTCGTTTTCGCTCATGCCGGAATGAAAGCTCAGCACGCCGCCGCCGAAGCGCTGCACGAAGCGTTCGGTGAGCTGCGGCGCCAGACCGATCTCCGGCACCAGCACCAAGACTTGCTCGTCACGCGCCAGCGCATCTGCGGCCAATTGCAGATACACCTCGGTCTTGCCGCTGCCGGTGACGCCGGCGAGCAGCGTCGCCGAAAACCGTCCGGCTTCGGCGCGCAGCGTGTCCACGGCGGCGGCTTGCTCTGCGGTCAGTGGCGGCGCAGGCGTCGGCACCGGCGATGGTTCGAGCAGCGGCACTTCCGCGATCCAGCCGGCGCCGAGCGCCTTGCGCAAAGCGGCCGCCGACTTGGGGTGCGCCGTCAGAATTGCAGCGCGCGTCTGTGCGGCTGGGGCCAGCCACTGGAGTAGCGTCCGCTGCGCATGGGCGCGCGCGGGCAGTGTGTCCAGCGCGCCGCGACCCGCCGCCGTGAGACTCAGTGCGCAGGCGCTGCGGATCTCGCCGGCTTCACCGCGCCGCAGTGGACCTGGCAGGGCCGCGGCCAACACCTCGCCGAGCGGATACTGGTAATAATCCGCCGCCCAGAGGCATAGCGCCCAGACATCCGGCGGCAACACGGGAGTCTCGTCGAGCACCGCTTCGATGAACTTGTAGTCGTGCGCAGGCCGGTCTTCAACGCGTGGCGCCGCCGCGACGAGGCCGACCAGTTTGCGGCGACCGAAAGGCACCCGCACCCGCATCCCCGGCCGCAGCCGCGCGAGCGCGGGGACACGGTAGTCAAACAGGCGATGGACCGGTGCCGGTACCGCGATCGAGACCAACTCCAGCGTCATGTCTGGCCTTGTGGATAACCGTGTGCACACATTTTATTCATGCCGGTCTGTCGCGGGATGGTGCCAGCAGAGCGACTTGGTGAATTTCGTATTTCAACAAAAATATCATTGATGTCATTTATTTACAGAATAGTATGAACAGGCAATCGTAAGTTGGGCTTGACCTGAGCGCGTGCCTGTGACTGTTTCAGATTGTGGATAAGGCGGTTTATCGGCCGTTGCCCAGCCTAGTGTCTGGGGCGGCATCCGACGAGCGCGGCGGCCGCATGGGAATCAGCCTCATGACGCGCCAAAAGCAGCACAAAAGCCCACCCGCTCCGGGCTTTAGAAGTGTAAGCGATGTTGTAAATTATAATATATAAATTATATATTATATAATTTATAACATAAATAATCGGCAACCGCACCGAGCGGGTGCCTCCATTCAGGCAGGTCGTGGCACTGCAGCGATTGTCTGACGCTTGAGCCAACTGCCGAGCGCAGCCGCTCAGTCAGCGTTGCCTTGGTTTCCGCGCTTTTTGCTGCGCCGTCCGGGCGTTTTGGGGCGCTTTTCCTCGAGCACCCGGGCTACGCCCTGGCCTTCTTCCAGGTTCTCGAACTGGTCAGAGATCAGTTGGCCGATTTCGCGATTGATGCGGCGGATGGCGTCGTAGACCATGCCGATGCTGCGGCGCTGCTTGTCGCGCAGCTTGAGTTTGTCGTCCCTGAGCAGGCCGCTGCGCTCCAGCGCCTCGAACGGCAATTCGGCGATGTACTGGTGCACCTGCTCCACTGAAGTCGCGCCGCGATCGACCGCTTCCTGAATCATGTCCTTGAGCAATTCCAGCCGTTGCAGGTTTTTCATGGGAGCGTCTCCGGGTCGATGCTGCGGAGTATATCGGGCAAGGCGTGTCGTCAGTCGGCCAGCCAGCCGAGGATGCGCTCGCCGACATCGCGCCGGCGCAGCAGATCCCAGTGGTTGATGCCGTAGAGCAGTGCCGTGTTGAGCGGCGCGAAATCCAGTTGTCTGGCGGGGTCGTCGTGACGGCCGAGCGCGCTGTCGACCAGCACCAGCCCGTCGCCGAGCACGCTGTCGCTGAGATCGCCGGGGCGTTTGCCGGTGGTCGCGGCGATGGCGTAGCAGTTCACGCCCTGCGGCAGCGGCACGAACCGGCGGGTGTCGTCATGGCGCGCGAAACGATCGTCGGCCTGCCAGTCCTCATCGAGCAGGTTGCCGTGGCGCAGATCGGTGACGCCGGCGCTGCGCAGCATGCCCAGCCGCGCCAGCGGTGCGGCAAACGGGATGCGGGCGACGCCGGTTTGCAGCCAGTTGCCGCCGCGCTCCAGCGGCGCACCGTGGTGCGGCGTGCCGAGGAACACGATGTTCTTCAACGCGCGCAGCCAGCCATGCCCCGCCTGCGCGCCGTAGTGGCAGGCGCTGCGCGCGAGCAGGCCGCCGAGGCTGTGTCCGAGGATCGTCAGTTCCTGCACCGGCACCGGCCATTCGCGCAGCAGGTCTTCGAGGCGCTTGGCGAATTCGCGGCCGTTGATCGAGATGTGACGGCCGCTGTTGTAGTGCAGGTGCACCGTGGTGTAGCCGAGCCTGGCGGCGAGCAGGTCGCCGTGGCTGTAGCCCGACGCATCCGACCACTCCAGGTCGTTCATGCACAGGCCGTGCGCCAGCACCAGCAATTTGCCGCCGGCCAGCGGCATCGCCGCGTGCAACGCATCGGTGTTCAGCGCTAATGTTTCGCCATGACGCCGAAAGCACATCTTCAGCGCCAGTGGATTATTGCTGTCTTCCAGATGATCGCCGATCACGCCGTTGATCGCCGCGACGACCGCTTCTCGCGTTGCCGAGGAAGGCGTGGCTGCGCAATATTTTTCGATGGCGGAAACGACTGCCGCCAGCGTCAGGTCGAGACCGAGGCCGACACCGCTGGTGATGGTGCGGATGCTGCTGTAAACCAAGCCGGTGATGCCATTGGTGTGGCCTTCCAGCGGCTTGATGACCGACCACGGCGCGCGCGCGATATTGAGGTGAATGCCCTCGACGATGTCGGTGGTGCGCAGCACCGCGTCCACCGCCAGCTTGCCGTAGCCGCGCACGTCGGCCGGTTGCACATGAAGCGCCTGCGTCATCACGTTTCCCCGTTCGAGACAGACCCTGATTCGCGGCGAAGTTTAGCTATTTTGTAGGCTGGGATGAAGCGCAGCGAATCCCGGCAACCTGACTGGCGCCGCTGGGTTTCGCTGCGCTTCAACCCGGCCTACGGATTGATGCGGGTTCCGGCTTCAATCAAGCCGCCATCGTCAGTGGCTGCATCGCGTCGTTCACGGCGGGCTTGCTGTGCTTGCGCGACGGCAACGACAGCCGCGCGATGCGCTTCCAGGTGCTCAGCGTCTGGGCGGCGAACGACCCCGTGTTGTACGGCAGGCCATACTTCTCGCAGATCGTGCGTACTTCCGGCGCGATCTCAGCGTAGCGATGTGCCGGCAGATCCGGGAACAGGTGATGCTCGATCTGGAAGCTGAGGTTGCCGCTCATGATGTGCATCAGCCTGCCGCCGCTGAAGTTGGCGGAACCGAGCAACTGGCGCACGTACCACTGGCCGCGCGTCTCGTTCTCGATCACCGACTCCGGATACTGCTCGACCTCTTCCGGGAAATGGCCGTTGAAGATCACCGCGCAGGCCCAGACATTGCGCGCGAAGTTGGCGGCGACGTTGCCGACGAACACCAGCGGCGCGAACGGACCGGCCAGCAGCGGGAAGATCACATAGTCCTTCTTCAACTGCTTTTTCATCTTCGCCCACATCGGCTTGAATTCTTCCTTGATCTGCGCCTTGGTCTTGGTCTTGTAGATCAGCGCCTCTTCGACATGCAGGTTCTGCACCGCGACGAAATGCTGGAAGAAGGTGTGCAGGATCACCGTCAGCGGCAGGTTGGCGAGAAAGCGCGGCTCCCACTTCTGCGCCTCGGACATGCGCAGCAAGCCGTAGCCGATGTCGTGGTCCTTGCCCAGCACGTTGGTGTAGGTGTGGTGCTCGTAGTTGTGGGTCTGCTTCCAGTTCTTCGCGGTGTCGGCGCTGTCCCAGTCGAAGTTCTTCGAGTTCAGCGCCGGGTCGCCCATCCAGTCGTACTGGCCGTGCATGACGTTGTGGCCGATCTCCATGTTGTCGAGAATCTTCGACGCGGAAAGTGCGGCCACACCCAGCGGCCAGGTCGGCGGAATCATCAGCATCACGCGGCCACCAACTTCGAGTCGGCGCTGGCGCTTGACCAGCGTGCGAATGTAATTGGCGTCGCGCTCGCCGAGGTCGGCACGCACGCGGTTGCGGATCGCGTCGAATTCCTGGCCGATGGTCTGGAACTGTTCGGGGGTCAGTTTGTTGTAGTTGCTCATGGCTATACCTCTCAAAATCAAATAGGGCTTAAATGTCGAGCGTCACGGTGCCGACCGGCACGCTGACGCAGATCTGGATGTCTTCCTCGCCCGCGTCGCTGATCGCGCCGGTGCGGGTGTCGCGGACCTTGCCGCTGGTTTTGCGGCAGGTGCAGGCGTGGCAGATGCCCATGCGGCAGCCGGACTCTGGGCGCAGTCCGGCGGACTCGGCCTGATCCAGCAACGTCGCGCCGTTGTTCGCGGCCAGACGCTCGCTGCGGGCGAAGCGCACTTCGCCCTCGGCATTGGCGGCATCGACCACGACCGGCGCGGCGGTGAAATGCTCCAGGTGCAGGCGTTCCGTCAGGCCATCCTCGGTCCAGACTTTCTGCACGACTTTCATCATGCCCGGCGGGCCGCACAGAAACGTCTGCGCCTCCGCGTAATCCGGCACCGCCCGCGTCAACTGCTCGCGGCTGAACAGGCCGGCGAGTTCGCCGCCGGGTTCCGTATACGCACGCAGCAGTTCGATGTTGGGATAGCGCGCCGCGATCTGCGCCAGTTCCGCCGCGTAAATCTGGTCCTTGGCGGCGTTGGCGTAGTGCAGGAACGTGATGCGACCGCTGTGGCCTTCATCGCACAGCGTGCGCAGCATCGACATCACCGGCGTGATACCGCTGCCGCCGCTGATCAGCAGGATGCGATCGGGGCGCTGTTCCGGCAGCGCGAAAACGCCTTCGGCTTGCGACAGCGACACGACCGTACCGACGTTCAGATTCTGGTGAAGATGTTTCGAGACAAACCCACCGGCATGGGCCTTGGCGGTGAGTTCGATCAGGCCGTCACGGGCGTGCACCGAGTTGGCCGGCGAATAGCAGCGCGTGCGGCGCACGCCGTTGATCTCGACGGTCAGACGCACATACTGGCCGGCGCGAAAACCCTGCCAGTTGCGGTTGGGGCGCAGCGTCATCGTCACGCTGTCGGCCGTCTCGTGGCGGATGGACACGATCTCCGCGCGCACTTCACGCAGCGACCAGGTCGGGTTGAACTGGGCCAGATAATGATCGACGCCGTGCGGGTAGGTCAGCCGCTCGGCGAGGCGCGAGGCCAGCACGCGGTGCAGACCGTTGACGGCCAGCGCGCCGAAAGGACGTTGAACAGGGTTTCGAGTGTCGTTGGACATCGCAGGGCTCCGGTAAACAGTGAACATATGTTTACTGAATGATAGATGTTTGTCAACAACTGTTCACTGAAAATACATAAACATCCATACTTAAATAAAAATACCTTTTATAGATAATATGTTACGATACACGCAGGTGTTTCATAGATGAGCGAGACATGACCAGAATCCGGCGCCATGGCGCGCCCCGGCGGGACGAAACCACGGAATTCGCGACCCGCGATGAGCGCAAGCTGCGTACACGCGCCAGCCTGCTGGACGCGGCGCTGTCGCTGATGAGCCAGGGCCGCAGTTTTACCAGTCTGGGGCTGCGCGAGATCACGCGCGAAGCCGGTGTCGTCCCGACCTCCTTCTATCGCCACTTCCACGACATGGATGAACTGGGGCTGGCACTGGTCGAGGAAGGCGGGCTGGCCTTGCGCCAGATGTTGCGCGAGGCGCGCAAGGATGCGGCGCCGGTGGGCGACGTCATCCGCCGCTCGGTGCTGATCTACAAGCAGTATCTCGGTGAACACCGCATGAACTTCATGTTCATTGCCGGCGAGCGCAGCGGCGGCTCGCCGGTGATCCGTCACGCGCTGCGCAACCAGGTCAACCTGTTCGTGCAGGAAATGGCGCAGGATTTGCGGCGCCTGAACTTCCTGCCGCATCTGTCCACGGCAACCCTGCATCTGCTGTGTGGACTGGTGGTCAACACCATGCTCAATGCCGCGTCCGATATTCTCGACACGCCGCCTGGCGAACCCAGGCTGGAGCAGGAACTGGTGGACAATTTCGTGCGGCAGCTACGCCTGATTTTTCTCGGCGCGCTGAACTGGAAGGAGCCGCCGCCCAAGCCTGCAAGTTGAGGAGTGGTGCGGCGCACTCGGCTAGAATCGCCCGACACTCTAAAGGGCATCGCCACATGCACTACAACACGCTGAACTGGGCCATCGCCGACGGCATCCTCACGCTGACGCTCAACCGTCCGGAGCAGATGAACTCCTTCACCGTCGAGATGGCGGATGAGCTGGAAGCCGCGTTCAACCGCGCCAGCGCCGACGATGCGGTGCGTGCGATCGTCGTTACCGGCGCCGGCAAGGCGTTCTGCGCCGGCATGGACCTGACACGGCCGGGCAATGTCTTCGGCCTCGACGAAACACAACGGCCGACGCTGCACGACATGAGCCAGCGCCTGCACGATCCGGCGATCCGGAACGGCGTGCGCGACACCGGCGGCCGCGTGACGCTGGCGATCTTCAACTGTACCAAGCCGGTGATCGCCGCGATCAACGGCGCCGCCGTCGGTATCGGCGCGACGATGACGCTGGCGATGGATTTTCGCATCGCCTCCGAGAAGGCGCGCATCGGCTTCGTCTTCGGCAAGATCGGTATCACGCCGGAAGCCTGCTCAACCTGGTTCCTGCCGCGCATCGTCGGCATCCAGCAGGC
>JBOICJ010000256.1:0-4129 GCA_050740035.1 Stenotrophobium sp.
ACGGTACGATGCGCGTCGTGTTCGATGTGTCGCAGCCGCTGGACACCAAAAGCTTCGTGATGAACAACGGCGGCACCTACAGTCTGGTGATGGACCTGACGCCAATGACGACGACTGCCACCCAGAACGTCGGCAAGGCGCAGACGGTGACTGTCGCTGTAGCAACGCCAAAGCCCGATCCGAGTCCCGAGCCGATCACGCGCGTAGCGGCAAAACCGATCGTGATTGCGATCGATGCCGGACACGGTGGCGAGGATCCGGGCGCACACGGTCGCTCGGGTCTGCTCGAAAAGAATGTGACGCTCTCGATTGCGCGCAAGCTGGCGGCGCTGGTCGACGCGCAGCCGGGAATGAAAGCGGTGCTCACGCGCAGTGGCGATTATTACGTCGGCCTGCGGCAGCGTATCGATATCGCGCGCAAGGCCCAGGCCGATCTGTTCATCTCGATCCATTGCAATGCCTTCACCCGGCACGACATGCACGGCACTGCGGTTTACGTGCTGTCCAACAAAGGCGTGACCGGCGAACAGGCGCGCTGGCTGGCGCATCAGGAAAACGCGGCGGACATGGTCGGCGGCATCGATATCCAGGACAAGGATCACGCGCTGGCGGCGGTGCTGATCGATCTGTCGCAGAGCGCCACGCTCGAAGCCAGTTTCGATGTCGGCAAGCGCATGCTGGAATCGCTGGGCCAGATCAACGCCCTGCAGAAGCCGCATGTGCAACAGGCCGCGTTTGTCGTGCTCAAGGCGCCGGATATCCCCTCTATCCTGGTCGAAACCGCGTTCATCACCAACACACACGATGAGCGTCTGCTGGCGAGCGACAAGTATCGCAACAAGATCGCCGATCAGCTGCTCGACGGCATCAAGGGCTACTTCAAGAGCTACCGGCCGCAGCGGCAGATGGTCGACAACGGCGACAACACGACCGCCGCGGCAACCGACCTGAGCTATGGCCCGGCACGGCCCGTTGCGGTGAATTACGAGCAGAAAGTGACGCGTCGCGATACCGACTGAGGTCACCCGCTGAGACAGCTAAAGGTTGCAGGGCATAAAATAATTGTTATAAATTATTAATTTATAAAAATTTTATATATAAAATATAACAATTATTTTGCGCTCAATCCCGAGAGCGGGTGGCAATAATTGCAGGCTTCCGTATGCTTTGCGTCCGATCCCGGACGTCGTCATGCCGATCCACCTGCTCAGCGATACCCTCATCAACCAGATCAAGGCCGGCGAAGTGGTCGAGCGTCCCTCGGCCGTGGTCAAGGAGTTGGTGGAAAACAGTCTTGATGCGGGCGCCAGCCGGATTGAGATCGAAATCGAGCAGGGCGGGCTGGGGCTGATCCGTATCCGCGATAACGGCGTGGGCATTCCACGCAACGAACTGGCGCTGGCGCTGGAGCGGCACGCCACCAGCAAGATCGCCAGCCTGGACGATCTGGAGCAGGTGGCCAGCCTGGGGTTTCGCGGCGAAGCGCTGCCGAGCATCTTGTCGGTCTCGCGGCTGGTGCTCAGTTCGCGTACCGCTCAGGATGCGCATGGCTGGCAACTGGCCGCGAGTGCTCAAGCGAACGGGACATCGCCACAACCGGCAGCGCAGGCCGTGGGCACCACCGTCGAGGTGCGCGACCTGTTCTTCAACACGCCGGGACGGCGCAAGTTCATGAAGGCCGAGTCCACCGAATTCCGCCAGATTCGCCAGATCGTGAATCGTATTGCGCTGTCGCGCTTTGCCACTGGATTCAGTCTGCGGCATCAGCAGCGGCGCGTGCTGGATGTCGCCGCTGCGCTGACCGATACGGCGCGCGAGGTGCGCGTCGCTGAAATCTGCGGCGAGGAGTTCGTGAAAAATTCGATCCGGCTCGACGAACAGCGCATGGGCATGCGCTTGCAGGGCTGGGTCGGGTTGCCCGGGTTCGCCCGCAACCAGGCGGACATGCAGTTCCTCTACGTTAATGGCCGTCCCGTGCGCGACAAATTGCTGGGCCACGCGCTGCGGCGTGCGTTTGCGGATGTCATGCATTCCAGCCATTACCCGGCGTTCGTCCTTTATCTGGAACTCGATCCGCAAGGCGTGGATGTCAACGTGCATCCGCAGAAGACCGAAGTGCGTTTCCGCGAATCGACCCGCGTCCATGACTTCCTGTTTGGCGCGGTCCATCAACTGCTGCGGCGGATCCGTCCCGAGCCGGAGCAGCACCACCATCAGGCCCGCCTCGCGGGTGCGGAAGACGCCGCGATTCGCCAGCAATCGTTGCGTTACGCAAACGCGCCGGTCTCTGGCGCGATGCCGGTGAACGAACCGTCCGTGCAGCTTGAAAACACCTGGGCTGGATTCGACAGGCGGCAGGCCAGCGCAGTGGAGGAACCCGCGCCACCGGAATATCCGCTGGGTCATGCCATCGCCCAACTTCATGGCATTTACATCCTCGCCCAGAATGCCACCGGGCTGATCCTGGTCGACGCGCACGCCGCGCATGAGCGGGTCTTGTATGAGCGCTTCAAACTGCAACTCGAGCAGGGCGGAATATCGGCCCAGGCGTTGTTGATTCCCGAGCAGATTCCACTCCACGAAGATGAGGCCGATGTGCTGGAGGCTCGTCTTGGGGAACTCGCGCGGATGGGTCTCGAACTGGATCGCAGCGGGCCCGCGGCCGTGACCGTGCGCGCGGTGCCGCCGCTGCTGGCGCGCAGCGATATCGCTGCGTTCGTGCGCGGGCTGGTGGACGACAAGGCCGGCGCGCAAGTCGAAGTCCACCTCGGCGAAGTTCTGGATGCCCAGCATCGCATCATGGCCGATATGGCGTGCAAGGCGGCAATCAAGGCGCACCGGCGCCTGACGCTGGCCGAAATGGATGCGCTGCTCCGGGACATGGAGCAAACCGAACACTCCGGTCAGTGTAACCACGGTCGTCCGAACTGGGTGCAGGTCGGCATGAATGAGCTGGACCGGCTGTTCCTGCGTGGACGCTGAAATGTGCCCGCTTACGAGTGGCCGGGGTGAGTAGAAGTCGGGGCATGGATGTCCCCGTCATTTTCCTGATGGGCCCCACCGCTTCGGGCAAGACCAGCTTGTCGCTGGAATTGTGCGCGCAATTGCCGGTCGAAATTATCAGCGTCGATTCGGCGCAGGTTTATCGCGGCATGGATATCGGCACGGCCAAGCCCGATCGTGAGACGCGCGCGCGTGTTCCGCATCATCTGATTGATATCCTCGATCCGGCTGAGCCCTATTCGGCCGCACGATTTGCGGCAGACGCTGCACGGCTGATTGCCGAGATTCGCGGCCGCGGGCATGTGCCGTTGCTGGTGGGCGGCACGATGCTGTACTTCCGTGCGCTGGGCGCGGGACTGCACGCGCTGCCGTCGGCTTCGCCGGAAGTTCGTGCGCGATTGGAGCAGGAAGCGATAACACTGGGCAGCGCAGCCTTGCATGAGCGCCTGCAGCGACTGGACGCGGCCTCGGCGGTGCGTCTGCATCCGAATGATTTGCAGCGGGTGCAGCGCGCACTTGAAATCATCGAATGCACCGGCATGACGCCCACGGAGTTCTATGCGCGTCCGGTCAAAGGCGGGCTCGATCAGCCGATCCTGAAGATCGGTATGCAGCCGCCACAGCGCGCAGAACTGCATGCTCGCATCGAGCGGCGTCTGTTGCAGATGATGCAAGATGGGTTTTTTGAGGAAGTCGAGGCCTTGCATCACCGTGGCGATCTGCACCCGGCGCTGCCTTCGATTCGCGCTGTCGGCTACCGGCAGCTATGGGCCAGCCTTGACGGACAGTGCAGTCGCGAAGAGGCGGTGCAGCGCTGCCTCGCGGCGACGCGTCAATTTGCCAAGCGGCAGTTGACCTGGCTGCGCAGCGAATCGGACGTCCACTGGCTTGATTCCACCTCCGCAGATTTGACCGGGCAGGCCATGAATCTGCTTAAATGACAGTCGACCTAGCGTCCTGTTAGACTTTTCGGGTCATATAAAGAAGGCGGCGCGAGTCCGCGACACACTACAAAGGACAATCAAAATGTCAAAAGGTCATACGTTACAAGAACCCTTTCTCAATGCGCTGCGCAAAGAACGCATTCCTGTTTCGATCTACCTGGTGAACGGCATCAAGCTGCAGG
>JBOICJ010000257.1:0-3070 GCA_050740035.1 Stenotrophobium sp.
GGGCAGGGCGGCGAGCAGGGCGGCAGCGAGGCCGAAGATGGAAAGGGTCGGAGCCTTGGCGTTCATGCGGTGCTACTCCTTGCGGGTTGGAAAAACGGAGGTCAGCACAGGCCGCCGTTGACGGCGAGCACCTGGCGGGTGATGTAGCCGCCAGTGCCTTGGCAGCGCCGATCACGCCGGCCTTCGAGGCGCTGTAGTTGACCTGGCCGCGGTTGCCGATCAGGCCGGATACCGAGGCCAGCGTGACGATGCGCGCCGGCTTGCGCGTGCGGATCATCGGCATCGTCAGCGGTTGCAGCACGTTGAAGAAACCGTCGAGATTGGTGCGCAGCACGATGTCCCAATCCTCCTCGCTGAGCGCAGGAAAAGCGCCGTCGCGCGACAGGCCGGCGTTGCAGACCACGCCGTAGTAGGCGCCATGCGCCTGCACGTCCGCCTCCAGTGCTTCGCGGGTGGTAGCGCGATCGCTGATGTCGAATGCCAGGGTGCGCACTTCAACGCCCGTGGCCCCGACCTGTTCGAGCGCCGCCTGCGCCGACGCCGCGCTGCGGCCGTGCAGTACGAGGTTGTAGCCATCCTGCGCCAGACGCAGTGCGATGGCGCGACCGATGCCGCGGCTGGACCCCGTCACCAATACCCACTTCCTCATAATGAAGTCTCAGATAAACGTAGCGAGCGAAGGTAGATTGGCCGCTGCCAGAGCGCAGGAACCGCAGCATACAAAGGAGTATGTGAGGAGTGAGGGCTGTTCGGGCGAAGCACTGCTTCGCCAAGCCCGAACGAGCACCGCCAGCGGCCAAGATGCCGAGCGCAGTAGTTTTGCTGAGACTTCATTGCTTCGCGATCCCCAGAAACTCGTGTATATCGTCGGGCCGGTAGGCCTTGATGTCGCCGCGCGCCAGCACGCGCGCGCCGTCGTCGATCTCGCAGGCGAACACGTACATGTGCTCGCTCTCGCGGCTGACCAGCCTGGCCGTTGCCGTCAACTTTGTGCCGATGGCAAACACTGGCACTTCGCTGTCGTAGCGGCGCGTGCCGATCAGCAGGCCGATGCGCGGCGACTGGTTTTGCTGACGCATCTGCACGCCCGAATAAACGCCCATAGCCTGTGCCATGTATTCAATCCCTACCCAGGCCGGCACGCCATGAACGCCATCGCAAAAAAATGTTTCGGGCCGCACGGTCAGGATGATACGGCCATAGTCGGGGCCGTAGTCGACGGCATCGGCCAACAGCATCTCGTGACGATGCGGCAGCAGTTCCTGCGCGACGCAGGGCGTGCCCGCAAGCAGCGGCGCGACGTTCATGGCACGCGGCTCATCGGTTGCGAATCCACCGACAGCGAGTAGCCCTGCGCAAAATTCGCCAGCCACAGGCGGCCCTGCCAGCGGTTGCCGCCAGGCTGGGCGTAGTGCACTTCCTCCGCCAGCCGGCCGTCGTGCAGCAGACGGCGCGTGCCGGCGACAGGTTCGCTCACTGACCAGCGGGTGCCGGCGTAGGCGGTTTGCAGCGCCGCCAGCGGCCAATAGGCCAGCTGGATATCGGCGAGGATGCGCTCCGGCTGGATCGCGGCGGGCACGCCCGGCGAGCGCTCGGCCAGCGTCTTGCCGCCGGCGACCACCACGCTGAACAGGCGCAGTCCCATGGCATTGAGCGCAACCAGCGTCATGTGTTCGGGCGTGACGTCGACGACGCATTGCAGGGTCGCGGCCTGGTCGGCGAACGCGGCCGACACGACCTGCCGCGCCAGCTGCGAACCGCCCAGCGTTTCGGCGGACAGGATCGGTCGCGCGTCGGCGTCCGGGGCGGGCGCAGGCGACGGACGCAGCAGTGCGCAGCCGCTCAGCATCAACGATGCCAGCAACACGCCGATATTTGCCGCACCCGCTCTGCTCATATTCATGCTTGTCTATGTTATAAAATATATACTATAAATAAATTAATACTATAATTTATAACAACTATCTGACCCGCAACCGGCACAGCGGGTCATGCCGAAATGCCCCTGGCAATCCTAGCCGCCCTTGCGACAGGTCTGCGCCAGCACATCGAGCCGGTGCAACGCCTTTTCGCCGGTGTAGGGATTGCTCCGGTCCCAAGCATAACCGGCCAGCACTGAGCAGATCATGCGTTTGATCTTGGGATCCTGCCTTTCGGAGTAAATGATGTCCTGCAGGCGATTGTCGTACCAGGTATCGACGAACGCGCGGAAGGTCTCGACGCCATAGCGCAGCGGCGTCTCGAACTCGCTTTTCCAGTCCGGCATTTCGCCCTTGAGCTGGCGATCCACCAGCGGCGCGGCCAGATGCGCCGACTTCAGTGCGATGGTGACGCCCGAGGAAAACACCGGGTCGAGGAACTCGGCGGCGTTGCCGAGCAGCGCGAAGCCGCGGCCGGACATGGTACTGACGCTGGCGGCGTAGCCCTTGAGTTCGCGCACCGGGTTGAACGGTTTGTGATCCTTCAGCAATTGTTTCAGCAGCGGATCGTCGTTGGTCAGCGACCACAGACGCTCCTCGTAAGTGCTGCCGCGGCTGTAGAGCAGTTCTTCGGTGCCGACGACGCCCATCGACGACAGGCCGTTGGAAAACGGAATCAGCCACATCCACACGTCGCGATGCTGCGGGTGCGTGGTGATGCGGATTTTCTGGCGGTCGAAAGCGCCGGACGGGATACGGTCGTAGACCTGCGTGTAAAACGCGTTGCGCGAAGGCTGGCCGGTCGGCGAGATCAGGTTCAGCAGGCGCGGCAGCACGCGGCCGAAACCGCTGGCGTCGAGCACGAATTTCGGCGTGTGGATCTCGACATTGCCGTGCTTGTCGCGCGAGGTGATTTTGGGCCGCTCGCCGGAAAAATCGGCGGCGGTGATCTCGACTTCGAAGCGCGCCTCGGCGCCCATGCGCTGAGCCTCGTCGATCAAAATCTGGTCGAAATCGGCGCGGATCACCTGATAGGTGAAGCCGTAGCCGGGAGAGGATTTCTGCGCGAAATTGTATTCGACGTAGCGGTCGTGCCAGGCGAAAGCCGCGCCGTTCTTGTACTGGAAGCCGCCGGCCTGCACCGCCTCCAG
>JBOICJ010000258.1:0-9157 GCA_050740035.1 Stenotrophobium sp.
AGCATCGTGCGAAAACCCAGATGCGTCGCCGGCAGATCGACTTCTTCCGGCTGGCGCGAGGCGGCGCGGGCGCGCACGCAGTAGTTGTCCGAGCACAGATAGGAACCGCCCTTGATCACGCGGCGCGCAACGCCGGCACGCGGCGGCAAATCGGTGAGGCGATGGTCGGCGCTGTCGGCCAATGCAGCGTCGTGATGATCGGCGTAGAGATCGGTGGTCCACTCCCAGACGTTGCCGACCATGTCCTGCAAGCCGTCGGGATTCGCCGCGTAGCAACCGACCGGCGCACGTCCGGCAAAGCCGTCCTCATCGGTGTTCTGCAAGGGGAACAGGCCCTGCCAGAAATTCGCCTGTGGCTTGCCGCTGGCATCGCGCAGCGAGCGGTCGGAATCGGCATCGTCGCGCCCGGCCTTGGCGGCGTATTCCCACTGCGCCTCGCTCGGCAGCGAGCGGCCCAGCCAGTGCGCATAAGCCTGCGCGTCGGCGTAGGTCACATCCACCACCGGCTCGTGGCCACGTCCGGCGATGTTGCTGCCCGGGCCTTCCGGATGGCGCCAGTCCGCGCCTTTGATCAGATGCCACCAGTTTCCGGGAGCGATCTCAGCGGCCGTCTTCGGCATGACGAATACCGCGGAGCCGGCACCATGCTCCGCTTCAGTGACATAGCCGGTGGCGGCGACGAAGCTGGCAAACTGCGCGTTGGTGACTTCGGTGCGGTCGATCCAGAATGATGCGATATGGGTTTTCTGCGGCGGACGTTCTTCGGCGTAACCGCGCAGGCTGCCGAATTCGAAATCGCCGCCCGCGATTCTGGCCATGCCGGCGTGGCGGAGCTTGCCCCAGCCAGGAGGCAAGCCCGAGTAGGCCTTGCACCGGGCGACGCTACCGAGCGTGGCGGCGGGCGTCGCTGCCGTGTGCCCGTGACAACCGGCCAGCAGCAGCGCCACACCCGCCGCCAGCGCACGCGCGCCCAGGTTCATTGCGTGATCGGGACCAGCGGCGGCAGGATGGTCGGATTGACCGCGTCGACGCGCGCGGCGTACTGCTGCCACTCCTGCGTGAGCTTCTGCACTTCCTGCGGGTTTTCGGCAGCCACGTCGTGGGTCTCGCCACGATCCGTGTCGATGTTGTACAGCTGCCACTGACGCGGCAACAGGAGCGCGGCACTCGGGAAGAAATAATTTGCGATGCGTGTCATCTTCCACTGCCCCTGACGGACGTAGCGCTGGGCCGCGACTTCATCGGCGAAGACCTGATCCGGCGCATGCACGGAAGTCGCACGCCATTCGAGCATGGGCAGCAGCGATGTCCCCTCGATCGGCGAGATCGCTCGGCCCTCGTAGTGATTGCCGGGCGGCGCCACTCCGGCCAACGCCAGCACGGTCGGCACAATATCCTGCAACTGAGCGTAAGCCCCGGTGGGGACCAGCGGTGGGCCGTTGGGCATCTTGACGATGGTCGGCACCGAGATGGCGCCTTCTGCCGGGAACGACTTGAACAGGCGAAACGGTGCAGTGCCCACTTCCGCCCAGCGCGTGGAGCGAAAAATGAACGAACCCGGCCGGCCGTAGTTCGACAACGCATTATTGATGTCGGTGTTGCCGTTGCTGTCCACAAATGGGATGAAGCCGTAGCCCATGCCGTCGGCGCCATTGTCCGATAGGAACACGATCATGGTGTTGCGGTATTCGCCAATCGACTTCAGGTAATCGATGACGCGACCGACGTTGTCATCGAGATTGGTCAGCATGGCGGCATAAACCTCCATGATGCGCGCTTCACTCTGCTTGTCGGATGCGGACAGCGCACTCCACGACGTGTTGGTCAGCACACCAGGCTGGCCGAAGCGGGTCATCGTCACTTCGTCGCCGGGGCTCGGCTTGAAGTCCTGCGGAATGATGCCGAGATCCTTCATGCGCTGAATGCGCGCGTTGCGGATTGCATCGTAGCCGACGTCGTAAACGCCCTTGTAGCACTTGGGCGCGCCTTTGACGCAGTCGAGATACTGGGCCGGCGCCTGCAACGGAAAATGCGTGGCCTGCAACGGCAGATAGGCAAAGAACGGTTTGCCGTCGCCATGATCTTCACCGATGTAGTGAATCAGTTTGCTGGTGTAATTATCGCTGGAGAAAAAATCGTCAGGCAGCTTGGCGACTTGCTTGCCGTCTTCGAAATGCGGCTCATACATCGGATACGGCGGATTGATCGCAAGAAGGCCCGGGGTGTAGTTCGCCGGGGGGGCGAAATTACTGGCGTAATCCGCGGCTTTGTCGAGATAGAAAGCATGCTCAAAACCCTCACCCTGCGGACCTACGCCGCCAATTCCCCACTTGCCCGCCATGTAGGTGTGGTAGCCGGCATCCTTGAGCATCTGCGCGATCGACAACCCTCGCGGATCGAACTGGGCCGCATAGTTCGGATTCTGCGTCCCCAGGTACAGCAGCTTCATGCTACCCATCTCACCCATGCCCACCAGATGATGGTCGGCACCGGTCAGCAGCTCGACGCGCGAAGTCGCACACAGCGGCGTGGTGTGGAAGTTGGTCAGCAGTTGGCCATCACGCGCCAGCTCGTCGAGATTCGGCGTCTGGATTTCGCTGCCGAAGGTGCTGATATCGGAATAACCCACATCGTCCGCGAGGATGATCAGCACATTGGGCTTGCCGCGCACATCGGCCGTGGACTGCGTCGACGTCGGCGCTGATGACTGGCCGCAACCAGCCAGCAACATCAATCCAGCCACGGCCATCAGCAGCCGCGACGGGGCCCTGGACTGCCGACTACACTGCATACTGACCTGCATCATTTTATCCCTCGCACTATTCGCTGATTGCCCTATACGCGGCAGCGTGATTTATACCGGCATATCCCCGCAAGGCGAACAAGAAAAATACCCTACACCCCGCGCAATCATGGGCTTCAGGGACGATTCACGCTGGCGGCGTCGAGAAACGCCGGTCGCTCGCCGCCGCCGTTGAGCAGCAGGTTGGTGCCCGATACATACGCGGCCGCAGGTGATGCCAGCCAGACGCAGGCGTTGCCGATGTCAGCGGGCGTCGCCAGCCGTTGCAGCGGGATGGTCTTCGCCACCGCCGCCACGCCGGCGGCATCGCCGAAATGCAGATCGGTGTGCTCGGTCAGCACCGGACCGGGACTGACCGCGACCACCCGCACCTTCGGCGCCCACTCCACCGCCAGCGACTGCACCAGACTCAGCACCGCGGCTTTTGCAGCGCCATAAGCGGCGGTGCCCGGCGACGGCCGTTGCGCCGAAACGCTGCCGATGAAGATGATGCTGCCGCCATTCGCCTGCGCCTGCATCAGCGCGTTGGCCTGCTGCGCGAGGTGCAGCGGCGCCAGCAGATTGAGCGCGAAGATTTTTTCGTGAAAGCGCGGCGACGCCTTGTCCGCCATCACGAACGGCGAACCGCCGGCGTTGTTGACCAGCACATCCAGGCGCCCGTGGCGCCGGGAGATTTCCGCGAACAGCGCGGCCACGGCTACCGCATCGCGCACGTCGGCGGCAATGAATTCGACTCGACGGCCATTCGCCTGCGGCAATTCTACGGGCGCTTCGCGGCCGCAGGCGATGACCGTGGCACCGCTGGCGAGAAAGCATTCGCTGATACCGCGGCCGATGCCCTTGGCGCCGCCGGTGACCAGAACGACTCGTGATTCCTTCATGAAAAGCTTGCTCGGTTGTTTAACTCTGTAAGCACTTAGCAGTGCAAGGTCATCGTCGCCATCCCTGGCGCGACTGTATTGCATATACCCACCCCCTGCCCGAGCATGTTTGGTTAAACTCGGCGTGACATCGAGTCACGCCTCCTGGGCCAAACATTGTTCTGGCGTTCGCGTCTGCTGGCGATGACTTTAAGTCATCGCCATAGCGCAGCCGCTCACCCAAAAGGACGAAGCCGGAAAAGATGCGGCGCGGGATCATCCTCGCCAGCCCGGATTGCCCCGTGCATCCGCCGCGCGTCCACACACCGCGAGCCATCATGTCAGACAAACCTGTCCCCGAGGGTCATTACGCCAAGCTGCCCAATGGCTACCGCATCCATTATCTCGACGAGGGCAAGGGGCCGGTCGTGGTGTTCCTGCACGGTTCCGGCAACGGCGCCTGCGGCTACAGCAACTTCAAGGGCAATTATCCGGCACTGGTCAAGGCCGGCTACCGCGTCATCCTGCCCGATCTGATCGGCTTCGGTTATTCCGACAAACCCGATGACGTCGAATACCCGTTGTCGTTTTTCGTCGAATGCGTCAAGCAGACGCTGGATGTAATCGGCGTCAACCGGTACACGCTGCTGGGCAACTCGCTCGGCGGCGCCGTGGCGCTGGGATTCGCGCTGGAGCATCCGCAGAACGTCGAGCGTCTGGTGCTGATGGCGCCCGGCGGCGTCAGCGACATGCCGGAATATCAGGCGATGCCGGGCATGGCGGCACTGTTCGCGCACCTGGCGACGGGCAAGCCGTTCACGCACGACACCATGAAGGCGTTTTTCATCAAGGCTTTCGTAGTCGATCCCGCCTTCGTTGACGACCAGCTCGTCGCCGAACGACTGGAATTGATGAAACTGCAAAACCCGCAGGTCATGAAGACCATGAAGGTTCCGAACCTGACCGAGCGCCTGGGCGAGATCAAATGCCTGACACTGGCACTGTGGGGAATCAACGAAAACATGATGCCGGAAGTCGGCATCCTGCGGCTCGCCAAGGGCCTGCCGGACTGCCGCATGGTGCTGGTCCCCAAGTGCGGGCACTGGGTGATGATCGAACACCGCGAATTGTTCAACCGCACGGTACTCGACTTCCTGAAGAACGGCTGATCGCATGGCGCTCGCAGAATCCCTCATCCACACCCTCGGCGACGAACTGTTCGCCGCGCTGCGCGCGCGCAGCGTGCTGGAGCCGCTGACCAGCCGCGAAGCCGGCATCACCATCGACGACGCCTATGCGATCTCGCTACGCTTTCTCGAACGCCGCACCGCCGAGGGCGAGCGCGTCATCGGCAAGAAGATCGGCGTCACCAGCAAGCCGGTGCAGGACATGCTCGGCGTACACCAGCCGGACTTCGGATTCTTGACCCACACGATGGAAGTCGCCGACGGCAGCAGCGTCTCGCTGAGCAAGGCCAGATTGATCCAGCCACGTGCCGAAGGCGAGATCGCCTTCGTGCTGAAGAAAGACCTGCGCGGGCCCGGCGTCACCGAGGAGCAGGTGCTGGACGCCACCGATTACGTGGTGCCCTGCTTCGAGATCGTCGATTCACGCATCCGCGACTGGAAAATAAAAATCCAGGACACCGTCGCCGACAACGCCTCCTGCGGCGTGTTCGTGCTCGGCAAAGACCGCATCAAGCCTCGTGCACTGGACTTGGCCACAGTGCAAATGGTTATCCATAAAAACGGCGTGCAGGTTGCCACCGGCATCGGCGCTGCCGTGCAAGGTCATCCGGCCACTGCCGTCGCCTGGCTGGCCAATACACTGGGTAAGTTCGGCATTCCTTTTCTCGCTGGCGAGGTCATCCTGTCTGGCTCACTCGCACCGCTACTACCTGCGGTTGCGGGCGACCGCTTTCACATGACGCTCGCCGGTATCGGCGAAGCATCCATCGGTTTCGAGGCATGATCCCACCATCATGCCCGCGTCCCGCAGGGACTCCTTGCAGTCGAAAGCGGGCATCCAGAACTCGAACCGCAACATCCCCATCCCTGGATTCCCGCTTTCGCGGGAATGACGATTCAACAGAGAACCCATGAAAAAGATCAAATGCGCCATCATCGGCCCCGGTAACATCGGCACCGACTTGATCTACAAGCTCAAGCGCAGTCAGGTGCTCGATCCGGTGTGGATGGTCGGGATCGATCCAAAATCCGAAGGCTTGGTCCGCGCCCGCGACATGGGCCTCAAAACCACCGACCAAGGGGTGGATGGCCTGTTGCCGCATGTGCTGGCCGACGGCGTGCAAATCGCCTTCGACGCCACCAGTGCCTACGTCCATAAATCCAACTCCGACAAACTCAATGCGCTGGGCGTGTTGATGGTGGACCTCACCCCTGCCGCCATCGGAGGCCTCTGCGTGCCGCCGGTGAACCTGCCCAAGCACACGCAAGCGCAGGCGATGAACGTCAATATGATTTCCTGCGCCGGTCAGGCGACGATCCCGATGGTCCATGCGGTCGCGCGCGTGCAGCCGGTGGATTACGCCGAGATCATCGCGACGGTGTCGTCCAGGTCCATCGGCCCAGGTACGCGCGCCAATCTCGACGAGTTCACCTACACCACCTCCAACGCCGTTTGCGCCGTCGGTGGCGCACGCAAAGGCAAGGCGCTGGTCATCATCAACCCGGCCGATCCGCAGATGATCATGCGCAATACCATCTACTGCCTCACAGACGAAGAGCCGGATCATGAGCGCATCCGTGAATCGGTGTTGCAGATGGTGACCGAAGTGCAGAAGTATGTGCCGGGCTATCGCCTGGTCAACGGTCCGGTGTTTGATGGCAAGAAGGTCGCCACCTTCATGGAAGTCGCGGGCCTCGGCGACTACCTGCCGACCTACGCCGGCAACCTCGACATCATGACCGCCGCTGCCGCGCGCACCGCCGAAATGTTTGCTACGGAAATTCTGGCCGGTCGCTATCAACTCAAAGCCGTGAAGGAAGCCGCATGATTCTCGTCATGCCCGCCTGCGACCGCAGGAAGTCCCTGTGGGACGCGGGCATGACGAGCTAGAGTTATTGACGAGGAACGAACAATGAGCGAACTGAAAAATCTCAAGGGCCGCAAGGTTCTGGTGCACGACATGGCACTGCGCGATGGCATGCACGCCAAACGCGAGCAGATTTCCACTGCGCAGATGATCAAGGTCGCCACCGCACTCGACGACGCCGGCGTGCCGCTGATCCAGGTCTCGCATGGTGCCGGTCTGGGCGGCAACTCGCTGCAGCACGGCTTTGCCATGCACAGCAACGAGGAATACTGGGATGCCGTCGTGCCGAAGATGAAGCGTGCCAAGATTTCGGTGCTGCTGATTCCGGGCTTGGGCACCATGAAAGAATTGCACAGCGCCTACGATCATGGTGTGCGCAGCGTTCACGTCGCCACCCACAGCACCGAAGCGGATACCAGTCCGCAGCACATCGCCTACGCACGCAAGCTCGGCATGGATACGACGGGCTTTCTGATGATGGCCCATCTCAACGATCCCAAGGGCCTCGCCGAACAAGGCAAGCTGATGGAATCCTACGGCGCGCAAACGATTTACATCACCGACTCCGCCGGTTACATGCTGCCCAACGACGTGATCGAACGCGTGCGTGCGCTGCGTGCCGTGCTCAAGCCGGAAACCGAGATCGGCTTCCACGGCCACCACAATCTCGGCATGGGTATCGCCAACTCCATCGCGGCGATTGAGGAAGGTGCGAGCCGCATCGATGCCTCGGTCGGTGGCCTCGGCGCGGGTGCGGGCAACACGCCGCTCGAAGTCTTCGTCGCGGTGTGTGAGCGCATGGGCATCGAAACCGGCTGCGATCTGTTCAAGCTGATGGACCTGACGCAGGACATCATCTTCCCGATGATGGATCACATCGTGCGCGTGGATCGCTCCTCACTCACGCTTGGCTTCGCGGGTGTGTACTCCACCTTCCTGCTGCACGCCGACCGTGCGGGCAAAAAATACGGCATCCCCGCGCGCGACATCCTCGTCGAACTCGGCCGCAAGAAGATGATCGGCGGACAGGAAGACATGATCGAAGACACCGCCATCACCATGGCGCGCGAAAGAGGCATCAAGCCGAAAGCCGCAGCCTGATCGTCGTCATGCTGCAAAATGAACGGTCCTCTTTGGAGGGCCGTTTTTTATGTATGACGGACACAGAGCACTTTGAAAACCGCTCCAAATGGCCACCCGCTCCGGCCGTCTCCTCTGAGAGAAACGTTATTTTATATTAAATATATTAAAATATAATATATATTTAATAACATACTCTTTCAGAGAATCAGCGAGAGCGGGTGGCAGTTTTGGGTGCTTATCCAACCCGTAGGCTGGGATGAAGCGCAGCGAATCCCAGCACTAAGATGAGCCATGCGAATCTACACGCGAGCGCGCATTCCCGGAGCGGCCTATTTCTTCACGGTCAACCTCGCGCAGCGCTCGGGAAATGACTTATTGATCTGCAATATCGACGCCTTGCGATTCGCGTTTTCCGAAACCCGCAAAGACCATCCGTTCGCCAATGAAGCGATGGTGGTCTTGCCGGATCACCTGCATTGTCTTTGGCGTTTGCCACCGGACGATGTGGATTTTCCCAAGCGTTGGCGGCTGATCAAGGCGAGGTTTTCGCACCGGATTGCCGACGGCGAGCGTATTTCGGCCAGTCGCCGACGCAAGGGCGAACGCGGCATCTGGCAGCGTCGCTACTGGGAGCATGTGATCCGCGACGAGCGTGACTATGCTGCGCACCTCGATTACATTCACTTCAACCCGGTCAAGCATGGCCATGCAGGCAGCCGCAAGACTGGCCGCATTAATCGTTCCACCGCCATGTCACGCGCGGCATTTATCCTCAGGACTGGGCAGCGGCGCCGGAAATCGTAGCGATGGAGAGGGAATGATGCTGTGCGGACTTTGCTGGGATTCGCTGCGCTTCATCCCAGCCTACGCGCTGGCATGGAATGTAAATAAATTGATCTAGCCGCGGCATGGGCCTTGCCGACATGCTCTTTGGAGCAAATCAAAATGGGGGAATGCTTATGCGTCATATATTTTTAATGTTGGCCATAGTGACAACTGTTTGCGGCTGCGCCTCTGTCACGCCAATTCCAGCGACTGCGCAGACAGAATTTACATACGATTACCAAGTACCGAATAAAACCAAGCTGGAGATATGGACAAGCGCTAGGGCTTATATTGCACAAGCATTCGTTGACAGTAAAAGTGTCATCCAAATAGAAGACCCGAACGATGGAACGATTTACGGCAATGGAACTGCTGAATGGAATATTTTTGATCAACGATGTCTGACAGCATTTCAAATTCGCTTCGCTGCCAAAAACGGCAAGGCCAGACTTCAGTTAGAAATAGAAAGCCAAGTACCCGCAGGTAGCCAATGTCGCGGTTGGCCGATGCCATCGAAGACTGGGTATAGAG
>JBOICJ010000259.1:0-4343 GCA_050740035.1 Stenotrophobium sp.
TCACCTGCTAGGGTGTGTTGACATTTGATTTAATATAAGCGTTCTTGTCTATGACAAATCAAAGCCATGGAACGCTTTGTTTTACGCAACGATCAGTGGGCGCGGATGCGCGAGCACCTGCCGCGACCAGCGGCCACCGAATCCCAAGATCGCAAGAATCGGAAGTTTGTCGAAGCGGTGTTGTGGGTCGCTCGTACCGGCGCACCGTGGCGCGATCTGCCTCGGCGCTTTGGCCCATGGAACACGGTGTGCCGACGCTTCTACCGCTGGCGCGATCAAAAGGTCTGGTCGCGTCTGATGGCGCAAGTTGGTCGCGATCCCGATCTGGAAGCCCTGATGCTCGACAGCACGATCGTGCGTGCGCATCAGCATGCCGCTGGGGTTCGAAAAAAAACGGCCCCCAAGCCATTGGACGGTCACGCGGCGGCCTGACCAGCAAAATCCATGCGGCCACCGACGCGCTGGGTAATCCGGTGCGTCTGATCCTGACCGCAGGGCAACACAGCGACATTGAGCAGGCACCCGCGCTGCTGGAAGGTTTGCAGGTGCAGGCCGTCATCGCTGACTAAGGGCTATGACGCGGATACCTTCGTCCAGATTGTCGAAGCCCAAAGCGCGCAATGTGTGATCCCTCCTCGCGAAAACCGTCTCGTCCAAAGACCCTATGACCGTCATCTCTACAAAGATCGCAATCTGGTCGAACGATTCTTTAACCGGCTCAAACAATTCCGCAGAATCGCAACCCGCTACGACAAGCTCGACACAACCTTCTTGGCCTTCATATCCCTCGCTTGCGCCTTCATCTGGCTGGTGTAATGTCAACACGCCCTAGGTGGAGTCCGAAGTCTGGCCAGTCGAAACCGCGGGAGCTTGTTGTTGACCGGATCGCCAGTCTCGCGGCGCCCTGCCGGTCCAGCGCTTGAAGGCATTGGTGAAGCTGGAAACCTCGCTATAGCCCAGCCGGGCAGCCACGTCCTTGACGCTGGATTTTCCGAGACCCAGCAGTTCTTCCGCGAGGGTCTGACGGACTTCGTCCGCCAGGCTCCTGAAGGACGTGCTCTCCGCTTCCAGCATGCGACGCAGGTTGCGAGAGGTCATGCGCAGTTCGGCCGCAACCGCTTCCATGTCTGGTCCCATCGCAGGATGACGCAGGAGCATGTCGCGTACCTTGCCTGCGGTACCACTCCAGGTTTTATGCTGCGCCACAATCGCCTGCAGCTGTGCCTGGCAGTGCCGAAGCGTGGCAGCGTTGGCTTGGGGCATGCGCATCTTTCGAAAGTTGGCATCGACAACAATTTGATGTGCTGGGGCATTAAATTCAGGCTCGATGCCCAGAAGCTCGGCATACCGCTTCGCATAAGGGGGCGGAGGGAAGGCAAAGCTCACCCTGCGCTTGGGCATCTGGCGCCCGAGCACTTCGTCCATGACCCTCGGCAGAGCGAACATGTCGCGCTCCACGATGATTTGGCGCAATGGTGCGGGAATATGACGATCCCCGAAGGTGAAGATCAGGTCATTGCCGATCACTTCCTGGCGCTTTTCCACCAGCGTGAAGCTCAGTTCGTGATAGCTAAGACCGAGATCTATGGCGTCGCCAGCCGTGGCACAGCTGCACATGGCGAACGTCAGCACGCCATAAACCGGCATGTGAAATTGCGCAGCCATGCGCAAGCCGAGCGCCGACACGTGAGGTAACTCGCGCATGATGTTGGCGATAACCGTGAACTCCTGCTGGGGCGATACCTGGGACCCCAACTGAAGCAACTGTTCCGGCACGATGCCTGAATTCGACAAGCAGGCAGGGGCGCTCATTCCGTACTCGGCTGCCGTGTCGACCATCTGCACAATGCTGTAGATGCTTCGGGAAATTTGCATGTCTATGTCACCGGTCCCCGCGACAGGGTCATTTATAGTGTCCGAATATAGCAATCGCGCCTGTTCATCGGGAATTGCGTCTTGAACGCCGTTTTCGCAAGAAACTCTCGCCTTGGAGGCTGAGCTGCAACGTGACTACGTATCGCTATTGGAACGCGGGATTAACTCCGCCGGTATTAAGACGCTGTTCAAGTTGTCGCCCGTACTGCGCCTCCCTTGAGAATGCAGGCGGCACCAGCGGTGGTGTTGTCCTCTTCAGTCTCCGGGGAAACATGGAATGACAAGCGCGGGTCTAACGCGCCGGCCATGAAGGCCGGCACAAGTATTCAATATCAAGGATTTATGGTGGCCGAGGACGGAATCGAACCGCCGACACGGGGATTTTCAATCCCCTGCTCTACCGACTGAGCTACTCGGCCTATACAAGGAAACGACACACCTGCCGCGACATTGCGCCGCGAGGCCGCGTATTAGAGCGGGGCAGCGGGTTTGAGTCAAGGATTTTCCGGCGGATTTTCGGGCGCTACGTAGTGCGTTCCGGTCAGTTCGCCGCCAAAAAAATATTTCTCCATCTCGCTGGCGAGAAACTTGCGCGCGCTGGCGTCGGACAGCGCCAGCCGGTACTCATTGATCAGCCGCGTCTGGTGCGCGAGCCATTCCTGCCACGCCTGTCTGGAGACGCTGTCGTAGATCCGATGTCCCAGCGCGCCGGGGTAGGGTGGGCGCTCCAGCCCTTCGGCTTCGCGATCCAGTTTTACGCAGTGGACGGTTCGTGGCATTGCAGTTGATCCAGAGAAAGGTTGGGCGATTCGAGCAGCTTGCGCACCGGCGCCGGCAGCCCGACGCCGGCTTCGGCTTGCGGGCCTATTTTAAGCCACCGGCGTGGCGCTGTTTCGGCGGCGCCGGGCATCGTGTCTTTTTGCACGGACAGGCGCAGCGGCAGCAGGTCGAGGTCGAAGTGCGTGAAACTGTGACGGATGACGGGCAGCGGCTGCGCCGCGGCGACGGAAAGTTGGTAGTGCTGCCGGCAGAAATCGTTCCAGACCTGTTCGGTTTCCGCCACTGGCGGGCACCATAGACCGCCCCAGATGCCTGCCGGCGGGCGGCGTTCGCAGAGGATGTGTCCATCGGCATTGACGATGAGCAGCAGCCATGCGCGTTTGCGCGGCCGCTCGCGCCGAGGTCTGGGCGCCGGATAATTCAGCGCTTCGCCGCGCTGGTAGGCCTGACAGTCGTCGCTGAGCGGACAGATGCCGCAGGCCGGCTTGCGTGCGGTGCAGACGGTAGCGCCCAGGTCCATGATCGCCTGCGTGTAATCCGCCAGACGTGTGGGTGGCAGCAGGCGCTCGGAAATCCGCCAGAGCTTTTTCTGTACGGCCGGTTCGCCGGGCCAGCCGCCGACGGCGGCATGACGGGCGAGCACGCGGCGGACATTGCCGTCGAGAATGGCGTGACGCTGGCCGAACGCCTGCGCGAGGATCGCGCCGGCGGTGGAGCGGCCGATGCCGGGCAGGGCGACCAGTGTTTCGATGTCCTGTGGAAATTTTCCGTGATGCCGTTCGATGATCATCTGCGCGCAGCGATGCAGGTTGCGCGCACGGGCGTAGTAACCGAGGCCGGCCCACAGCGCGAGCACCTCGTCCGGCGCGGCCTGCGCCAGCGCGCGCACGTCAGGGAAGCGCACGAGGAAGCGCGTGAAGAACGGCATCACCGTCGCCACCTGCGTCTGTTGCAGCATGATCTCCGCCAGCCAGACGCGATACGGTTCGCGCGGATGCTGCCACGGCAGATCGTGACGGCCATGCCGGTCGAACCATTGCAGCAGGCGTTCGGCGAATGCAGTGCTCATGGCGGTGCCGGCTGCAAGGCAAGGCGCTCGATGCCGGCGCTGGTGGTGATCGCCTGCGCGCGCAGCTTGCGCTCGATCAGCCAGGAGCCGATCAGCGGTGGCACCCAGAAGTCAGGTTCCAGTTCTGCGGAAAAATCCAGACAGGTGTCGTTGCCGCAAGGGCGCATGAGCCATCGGGCGTGACCGAATTTCAGATCGGAGTCCTGCGGCAGCACCTCGGCGCTCAGACCCAGCGCAGCGCCCTCATGAAAGCGTCGCATGTCCTGTACCTGCTTCAGCTCGCGGCAGAAAAACGCCACGCACAGATGCAGCTCGGTGGCCAGGCGCGTGCTGCCATCGGCTTCGGTGCCGAGCACGGTGGCGCTGCGCACGGCGGGGTTGATCAGTGGCAGCCTGCGATAGTCGCTGAACACGGCGTAGGCCCGCGCTGCGGGGACGGCGAGTTGCGCCTGCATGTCGACGTGATAACGCGCGCCGTCGCGGCTGACCGTGACCTGTTGCACCTCCGCTGCTGCGGCCGATTGCATGAGCAGCAGCAGCGTGAGTGCGGGCAGTCGGCGCACGTGCCCGGTTATTTCTGCGGTTCCGGCGGCGGGTTGGCCGGCGCAGCGTTCTGCTG
>JBOICJ010000260.1:0-6489 GCA_050740035.1 Stenotrophobium sp.
ATGCAGGCTATCTGACTCACCGCGATCCGGAGGATCTGCTGGCGGTGCGTGCTTCAGCGTTGCATGAATACGCGCCGATGATGCGGGCTTGGCATCGTCTGCGCCGCCGTAGTGGCGCTGCCAGTGAAGCTGCGCACTCCGGCGAGCCCCAGGACGGGAGCAATGGCTGAGGCTCCGGCCGTCAGCGTCATTCTCCCGACTTACAACCGTGCAGCGATCATCGAGCGCGCGGTGCGGTCGGTTCTGGCCCAGACGTTCCGCGATCTCGAGTTGATCGTAGTTGACGATGGCTCCAGCGACGACACTGCGGCGCGGATGCAGGCAATCGCCGATCCTCGCCTGATTTATCTGCAACAACCGCACAGCGGCAGTGCCGCCATCGCCCGCAATGCCGGTGTGCGGGTGGCGCGCGCCGAATTGCTGGCGTTCCAGGACAGCGACGACGAATGGCTGGTAGATAAGCTGAGGCGTCAGGTCGAGGCCTTGCAGCGGGCGCCGGCCCATGTGGGGCTGATCTGCGGCGGTTATATCATCCTGCCGCGCTCGGGGCGATCCAGCTATATGGGCGCAGATGCGCGTATGCAGCGTGGCGACTGGGACGCGGATAACATCTACGATTTCTGCTTCATCACCCCGACCTGGCTGATCCATCGCAGCGCGCTGGCGGCGGCGGGCGCGTTCGATGAGCAGATGCCAAATCTTGAGGACTGGGAGTTGTCTTTCCGGTTATTCCGGCAAGGCACGGGCATCATCGCCCTGAACCAGCCGCTGGTGCTCAAGCATGGCGGGGCCGACAGTCTCAACTGGGAACCCGCCAGTCGCATCCGCAGCCTGCAAATGATCATTGAGCGTCATGCCGGGATGTGGCGCCAGCATCCGCAGGTGCTGGCGCGGCTGCATGATGAACTGGGTCGCCTGCATTGCCGCATGGGAGAAATGGCTGCGGGCAGAGCGGAGTTCCGCGTTGCGCTCGATCTCGATTCGAGGTCACTGAAGCGCCGGGCCCTGCTGCTGGCCAGTTATCTGGGACGTGGCGGCTACCGCAGCTTGCGTACTATTGCGGGTGGGGCATGACGACCGAGCCACGAATCAGTGTGATTCTGCCGACATTGAACCGCGCCGACCTGTTGCCGCGCGCCATCGGCAGTGTGCTGGGCCAGACTTTCCGCGATCTGGAGCTGCTGGTGATCGATGATGGTTCGACCGAGGATATTGCTGCGGTAATTGCCGCCTTCAACGACCCGCGTGCGCGCGTGATCCGTCATCCGCAGTGCCTTGGTGTTGCGGCGGCTCGCAATACAGGTTTGCACGCGGCGCGCGGCGAATACCTCGCGTTTCAGGATAGCGATGACGAATGGCGTCTGGACAAGCTCGAACAGCAACTGCAACAGCTAGATTCAGCCGGGCCCTCGGTGGGGCTGGTGATCTCCGGCTTGCTGCGCCTACGGCCGGATGGTGGCGTCTGGAGCTACCCGGAGGCGGCGCTGGCCGCGGCCTACGCGCAGGCGCCGCTGATGGCCGCACGCGAGTACGCCGTGGCTTTCACCCAGACTTGGTTGTTGCGGCGCACAGTGATTGAGCAACTGGGTGGCTTCGATCCGGCATTGCGTGTCTGGGAAGACTGGGATCTATTGCTGCGTATCTGCGACAAAACGGGGGTGCGCCTCGAATCGGTGCCGCAGGTCGTGTCCTACATCACAGGCGACAGCCTGACTGCAGACATCCCGCAGCGGGTGCTGGCACTGACCCGGATGATCGAACAATGGCAGGACTGCGGCGATGCTACGTTCCTGTCGCGACTGTGTTACCTCAAGGCGCGGTATCAACTGCTTGCCAGTCAGGACCACGGCGTGTGGGTCAGTCTGCGGGCTTCTTTACGCGCGCGGATGACCAACACCAAGGCCTGGTTGCTGGTACTGATGATGCTGGCGGGGGCCTGGCTGCCGCGACGTTACCTGGCGCGGCGTCAGGCCGGCCTGTCGTGAACTGGAGCTTCGTATGACCCGCGTCATCACCTTTGGCACCTTCGATATTTTTCACGTCGGCCATCTGCGCATACTCGAGCGGGCGCGGGAGCTGGGCGAATACCTGATCGTGGGAGTCTCGTCGGATGAGCTCAACGAATCCAAAAAAGGTCGTCGGCCGGTCTACAGTCTGACCGAACGCTGCCGCATTCTGCAGGCGCTGCGGGTGGTTGATGAGGTGTTCGTCGAGCACACGCTCGAAGCCAAGCGCGAATACATTATCGAGCACAATGCCGGCGTGCTGGTGATGGGCGACGATTGGCGGGGCCGCTTCGACGCGTTTGCGGATCTGTGCAAGGTCGTTTATCTGGAACGCACGCCCTCCATCTCCACTTCCGCCATCATCGAGAAGATCAAGCAATGAACACCGTGACCTGGCGCGATCTGCTGAGTCGTCGCTTCGATACCCGCGACCAGGCGCCGATGACGACCTGGGTCAGCCAGCGTCTCGGCTCGGTCGCGGCAGCATTGGCGTTCCGCGTCGGCTTGAGCCCGAACGCGGTCACGTTATGCGGGCTGGTGTCCATGCTGGCAGCGGCACTGGTGTACGCCTTGGGCGGCAGTGCCGGAGCCTGGGTGCTGGCGGCCGTGCTCTGGCAGCTGGGCTTTGCACTGGATTGCGCCGACGGCCAGTTGGCTCGTGCCACCGGGCGCGGCAGCGCTTACGGCGCGTGGCTGGACGTCGCCTGCGATCATGTGCGGCAGTCCGCCATTGCCCTGGCGGTACTTTATGTCCTGCTGACGGCCGGCTTGCCAATCGGCCTGGCATATGGCGCTGTATTCGCGATGCTCTCCGGCATGACGGTCTATCTGCACACCGCAAGCTTCATGAAAGCCGAGGCGCCGCCGGCGATTCGCGTGGGTTCATGGCGAACCCTGGTGCGGCAGCTGTTACGAGCATTGCTCGACACGCCGTTTTTCCTGCTGCTGTTATGCGCGCTGCGGCCACAGCCGTCGCTGCTGGCACTGTTTGCGCTGGCCTATGGCGGGTTGCTAGTCGTGCGGGCATTGGCGATAGCGGCACTGAGGCTGCAGGGATGAGCGCCGCTCAGACGCAGATCATGGCAACCGAGCCGAAGCCGCTGCGGGTACTGCATGTTTCTGAAGTCGTCCTCGGCGGTATCGCAACTTACCTCGATGCACTCCTGCTCTGGCAGGGACGTCATTACGGACGACAGGCGGTGGCGCTGCTGTTACCCGAGGAGCACGTGCGTCACCTGTCCGCTGCTACGCGCGAGGCAGTGACTCTGCTGACTTATCGTCGTACCGGTCGTAACCTGTCATCGTTCAGGCGTCTGCTTTGGACGCTTCGCCGGCAGGTTCTCAGCTTGCAGCCGCAGATTGTTCACGCACACAGCAGTTTTGCAGGATTTCTCAGCCGTATGCCCGGGGCAGTCGGGGCGGTGCCGGTCGTTTACACGCCCAATGGCTGGGGTTTCGATCGTGAAGATCCGCCGCTGATGCGGAAGCTTTACGCCGTCGCGGAGCGCAGTATTGCCGGCAGGGCGGCTGCGATCGTGACCAGTTCGGAATACGAGACGCGTGTTGCCGTTGCTGCCGGTATTGCGCGCGAGCGTATTCATATCATTGCCCACGGTATCGATACCGACAGGCTCTGTTCCGAGACGGCCATCGCCGAGCCGCGTACCGGCCCGCTGCAATTGCTGTTCATCGGACGTCTCGATCCGCAGAAAGGCTTCGACTGGCTGTTACAGACGCTTGAGCCACTGGGGCCGGCGGCGCTTCAGCTCACGGTGGCGGGAAGCAGGATGCTGACGGACCAGGATCAGAGTCTGAAGCGGGACAACATCCGCTACGTTGGCTGGGTGACGCAGGATGCGCTCGACGGTTATATCGACGCTTGTGACGCGGTCATCATGCCTTCGCGCTGGGAGGGATTCCCCTTCGTGGTTCTGGAAACCATGCGGCGCGGGCGACCATTGCTCGTGAGCGATCGCGGCGCATTGCCGGAAATGGTGGGGGACGGCGAGGCCGGTCTGGTTTTCAGCCTGGAGGATCCCGGCCAAGCCCGGCAATTGCTGAAGACGGTATCGCGTGCGCGCCTGGAGCAGATGGGGCGCAAAGCCCGTGCGTGGTTCGTCGAAAATTTCACCAGCGAAAAGATGAATCAGTCCACGCATCGGCTGTACTGCTCATTGGCGAATGCTCAGGCATCTGCTTGAGCAAAGTCCTTTGCCGAAAGGCAGCAGTGGGCGACTGTGTCGGCTGATAACGCCACCCGCTCTCCCTATTCATCGAAGAAAGGATGTTAGTATTTATATACTATTATAATAATATATAAATAAATTATAACAATCTATCTTTGATGAATAGGGAGAGCGGGTGGCGTCAGGTAGCGACTGGGCACAGGTTTTTCCTTATCGCGTTCAAGTAATTTTGTTTTTACGACATCCAGATCATCGTCTGCTGCGTAAATCCCGGCACGACCTGAGTCCATATGGCCATGCCCCTGCTCAATACATTTCTGCTGACCCTCGCCATCGTCATCGCCGCCAAGACCGGCGCTTGGCTGCTGCAACTGCGTACCCGCAATGCTGGTTTAGTGGATGCGATCTGGGCGTGGACGCTTGGCCTGCTGGCTGTGATCTATGCGCTTGGCGGTCGTGCGCCGGTGAATGCTCGGATCGTGCTGGCACTGATGGGCGGGCTGTGGGGCCTGCGTCTGGGTGTGCACCTGTGGCGGCGCAATTCCGGTCGGCCCGAGGATTGGCGCTACGCGAAATTCCGCAAGGAGTGGGGCCGCAGGGCCAACTTCAATATGTTCTGGTTGTTCCAGTTCCAGAATGTTTTCACGCTGCTGCTCTCGGCTAGCGCATACGGTGCGGCGGCCTATCGGACAACGGCGCCTGCGCATGCCTGCGTGATCCTGGCGCTGGCGATCTGGCTGGTCTCGGTGCTGGGCGAGACGCTGGCCGATGCGCAGATGGCCGAATTCCGTCGCAACCCTGCAAACAAAGGACGTGTCTGTCGCGAGGGTTTCTGGCGATATTCGCGACACCCAAATTATTTTTTTGAGTGTCTGCATTGGCTGGCTTATCTGCCCTTGGCGCTGGGTGCGCCCTGGGGCTGGACCGTGCTGATCGCGCCAGTGGTGATGGCATTTCTGCTGCTGAAATTATCCGGCATGCCGCTGCTTGAGGCCGAGATGATGCGGCGCAAACCCGGCTACGCCGAATATGTGCGTAATACTTCCGCACTGATTCCATGGTTCCCTAAAAACTCCTGATCGCTAAAACAATATGACTGCCATAGACCTTGTTGAACGGGGCCTGATTCCCGACGTGTTGACGCGCACCGCGATGCGCAAACTGATGGCGCAACGCCTCAAGGATGAGTGCCTTGACGATGGAGAGGCGCGTTCGCGCCGCTTCAACACGTTTCTTGCCGAGCTGCGCGCCAGCCCGATTGCGGTCGAAACCGGTGCTGCCAACGCGCAGCACTATGAGGTGCCGGCGGAGTTCTTTCACCTGCACTTGGGGCCGCGGCTGAAATATTCCTGCGCACTCTATACAAACGGCGACGAGACGCTGGCGCAGGCCGAGGAAAAAATGTTCGCGCTCTATGCCGAACGTGCGCAACTGGCCGACGGTATGCGCATCCTCGATCTGGGTTGCGGCTGGGGTTCGCTGTCATTATGGCTGGCGGAGAAATATCCGAACTCGAAGATCGTCGGTCTATCGAATTCCAATGGCCAGCGCGAGTTCATCCAGCAGCGCGCGAGCGAGCGTGGCTTTGGCAATCTCACCATCCTGACCGGCAACATCGTGGAGTTTGATTTTCCCGCTCAGGGCATCGAGGCCGGATTCGACCGCGTCATATCGATCGAGATGTTCGAGCACATGAAGAATTATGGCCTGTTACTGGCCAAGGTCGCGCGTTGGATGAAGCCGGATGCAAGACTCTTCATCCACATCTTCGTGCATCGCCTGCTGGGGTATCACTTCCAAGTGCAGGACGGCAGCGACTGGATGAGTCGATATTTCTTTACCGGCGGCACCATGCCTAGCGAAAATCTGCTGCTGAATTTTCAGGACGATGTGCGCCTGGAGCGGCAGTGGTGGGTCGGTGGACAGCACTATGAGAAAACTTCAAATCATTGGCTCGCCGGCATGGATGCCAGCAAGGCGGAGATCATGCAGGTGTTCCGTGACGGTTACGGCGAGAAGGATGCGGCAATCTGGTTCAACCGCTGGCGCATGTTTTACATGGCCGTGGCCGAACTGTTCGGGTACGCTGGCGGCAATGAATGGGGTGTGGGCCACTATCTTTTCGAGAGGCGTTGAGCATGTTTAAGGCGATACGGGTGTTGCTGGGGATCGTGCTGTTGACCAGTGCGGTGCAGGGATATGCCGCCGACCGGACCATACACATGTATGTCTACGGCTACGACATCAAGACCGGGAAATATCTCTATACCGAATTGCATCAGCATAATGTCCATGAT
>JBOICJ010000261.1:0-5177 GCA_050740035.1 Stenotrophobium sp.
GCATGCGTTCGGTCACGACGTAACCACCGGCCGCGTTACCTGCGCCGAGCAATACACCGAGGAAACCAATCACCTGCTCGGTCACGCTGGTGGCGTTGAGCAACGCGAACAGCGCGCCGACCACGACGATACCGTGCACGAAGTTCGAGCCCGACATCAGCGGCGTGTGCAGAATCGAGGGCACGCGACCAATGATCTCGTAGCCGGTGAAGGCAGCGAGCATGAAGATGTAGAGGGCGACAAAGCCGGTGATGACGGTGGGTTCCATGAGTGTCTCCGCTTACGCGCCTTCCACGGCTTTCTTGGCCGCTTCGTTCTTGATCTCGCCGCCGTGTGTCAGCGCGGTCTTGGCGATGACTTCGTCGTCCCAATCGAGCTTGAGCGCCTTGTCCTTGATCATCAGTTCGAGCAGGTTGTACTGGTTCTTCGAGTACAACTCGCTGGCGTGCTCGCCGAGCAGCGACGGCACGTTGAGCGGCGCGACGATCGTCACCTGTCCGACCTGTGTGGTCTCGCCGGGCTGGGTGTATTCGCAGTTGCCGCCGCCTTCCGCGGCCAGGTCGACGATCACCGCGCCGGCCTTCATGCCATCGACCTGCGTCTTGCTGATCAGCTTCGGCGAGGGCCGCCCCGGAATCGCGGCAGTGGTGATGATGATGTCGGCCTGCTGGATGTGCTTGGTGACGACCGCGGCGATTTTCTCCTTCTCCTCCGAGGTCAGCTCACGCGCATAGCCGCCTTCGCCGCGGGCATCGACGCCGGTATCGACGAACTTAGCGCCGAGCGACTCGGCCTGTTCCTTGGTTTCCGGGCGCACGTCGTAGCCTTCCACCTTGCTGCCGAGACGTTTTGCAGTGGCCAGCGCCTGCAGGCCGGCGACGCCCAGGCCCATTACCAGCGTTGTCGCCGGACGGATCGAGCCGACTGCCGTGGTCATCATCGGCAGGATGCGCGCCAGATGCGTGGCGCCGAGCAGTGCAGAGTAATAACCGGCCAGCGCGGCCTGGCTGGACAGCGCATCCATCGCCTGCGCACGGCTGATGCGCGGCACCAACTCCATCGCGAAGCAGGTGATTTTCTTGTCGCGCATCAGCTTCACGAGGTTGGCTTCCTTGTGCGCATAGACGAACGACAGCAGCAGCGCACCCTCTTTCATCGCGTCGACGACGTCGGCACTGGGCGGCTGCACCGATAGCACGATGTCGGCGTCGCTTACCAGCCCCTGCGGGTTGGCGACGAAATTGACGTTCTTGAACGCGGCATCTGCGAGCTTGACGCTGACGCCGGCGCCGGTTTGCATCGAGATTTCCGCGCCCAGCTTGGTCAGCTTGTCGGCGACCGACGGCACCATCGCCACACGCTTTTCATTGGCCCGTGTTTCTTTCAGGACGGCAATTTTCACTGCCATAAAGCCCCCAGCTTGAATGAACGAATAAAACGGCGCAGGCGCGCCCAATGCCGCAAGACGGAAGTCAGACCCGCTCCATCTTGACGCACTGCAAAGAGGCATGAAGTCTAGCGGATTGTGGTGCGATTTACAGGGCCAGCCGGTTCCAATGTGAAATGAGTCTGAAGCTGGGGCTGACGGAGTAATTTGTGGCGTGTCGGGTTAGCATATGCGCCCTTTTTGAAAGCGGGTACCCACCATGCAAATCGCCAACCAGCGCGTCGCGCTGTTTCATTACACCCTCACCGACGACAAGGGCGAGGTAATCGACAGTTCCGCGGGCGGCGAACCGCTGGCTTATCTGCATGGCGGCGGCAATATCGTGCCCGGCCTCGAGCAGGCGCTGGAAGGAAAATCGGCGGGCGATAAATTAAAGGTCAAAGTGTCTCCCGAGCAGGGTTACGGTGCGCGCGACGAGGCGCTGGTGCAGAACGTGCCGCGCCGCGCGTTCCAGGGCGTGGCCGATGTCCAGCCCGGCATGAGTTTTCGTGCCGATGGGCCGCAGGGTCCGGTCAGCGTCACCGTGGTCAAGGTCGCCGGCGACATGGTCACCATCGACGGCAATCATGCGCTGGCGGGTGAAAATCTGAACTTCGACGTTGAAATCGCCGAAGTGCGCGAAGCTACCGAGGAAGAACTGGCGCATGGCCATGTGCATGGCGCCGGCGGTCATCACCACTGAATAATTGGGGACTGTCCCCAATTATTTAATTTGGTGCGATCGGGATGCTGCCGTAGTTTTTGTCCCAGAGATTGCGCTGCTGGATCAGGCGCAGATCCTGCCAGATGACATAGGCTTTTGAATCCAGCGTGCGGCCGACCAGGCTGCGCGCCAGATCGACGCTGCTGCTGATGCGCAAGTTGCCATCGACCAGCACGGCCTCGCCGACACGGTCGCGCCTGAGTTTGGGCAATGACTGGTGCAGCGCCGTGACGTAATGATCGAGGTTGCCCTCGGGATCGAACTCGGCTTCGTAGAGCCGCTGATTGAAAAAATCCAGGATCAGCGTCCCTTTGCCGACCAGATGCCGGTAGTCGTTGACCGTGATCGTGTCCATCTTGTGTGGCGGATAACGCGGACTGTCGGGATAGTCGTCATGCGTGACGCGGGGCTTGTATCCCGCGGCCTGTAACTGCGCCAGCACGGTGTGCGGAGGGTCGTAGCTGTTGAATCCGGCAAGCGGAATGCGCGTGGCTTCGACAGCGATGTAGGCAGCGGTTTGCGGATTCACGCTCGGGCCGAATATGCGTTCGCGCTCCAGCCACAGCACCAGCAGCAGTGCCAGCAAAATGATGGCCAGTATTGCGCGCCGCTGCGAGTTAATGGTCTGAATGGTGAAAATCATTTTGATGATGCTTCAGGTCCCGATGCGCAGGTTGGAAGTCGCCAGCTGAATCTCGCGCAGGAAACACAGCAGGGCGGCGATAAAGGCGGACATCGCGCCGACGAACAGCCAGCTGATTGCAATCGCGACATTGAAACTCAGCGAGGCGCCAACGAACAGCACCACGACCACGGTGCAGATCAGCAGAGCGCAGATTGCGCAAAAGCCGATGGCCAGGTGCGTGAGGCGTGCGCGATAGGCGAGCGCCCGCAATTCCGCCTCGCGGCTGGCGGGCGACTCGCCGGTTGTGGCGAGCAGTTCCTCGATTTTGCGGCCGCGATCCACCACCCGCGCCAGCCGGTTGACCAGCACTCCGAGCATGCCGCTGATGCCGGAGATCAGGAATACCGGTGCAACCGCCAGCTGTATGACGTGTGCAATCGCGGCGACTTGTGCATCAGCCAAGTGGGGTCTCTTCGGAAATCGCAGGAGCGCTATTGTCGATGATTGCGCTCACCATTTCATCCTGTAGCGACTTGGATTGCTGCCGTCAGTCCTCCGGCTCGTAGCCGAGATTGGGCGACAGCCATTTCTCGGCTTCCTGCAACGTCCAGCCCTTGCGTCGGGCATAGTCGGCAACCTGGTCGCGGCTGATGCGCCCGAGCACGAAATACTGCGATGCCGGATGCGAGTAATACCAGCCGCTGACCGCGGCGCCCGGCCACATGGCGTAATGCTCGGTCAACTTGATGCCGGTGTTCTGTTCCGCGTCGAGCAGCTGCCAGAGCGTGGCCTTCTCGGTGTGCTCGGGACACGAGGCATAACCGGGCGCGGGGCGGATGCCGGAATATTTCTCGGCGATCAATGCGTTGTTGTCGAACTGCTCATCGGGCGCATAACCCCAGAATTCGCGGCGCACGCGCTGGTGCATACGCTCGGCAAAGGCTTCGGCCAGACGGTCGGCCAGCGATTCCAGCAGGATGCCGTTGTAGTCGTCGTTGGCTTTCTTGAATGCCAGCACCCGCTCGGGACTGCCGAGTCCGGCAGTGACCGCAAAGGCGCCAACGTAATCGGCGAGGCCGCTGGACTTGGGCGCGACGAAATCCGCCAGGCAGCGGTGCGGGATGCCGTCGCGATGCTCGCTCTGCTGGCGCAGATTCAGCAGCTTGGCTTTCACCTGCTGCCGCGACTCGTCGGTGTAGATTTCGATGTCGTCATCATCGACGCGGCTGGCCGGGAAGAAGCCGATGACGCCGTTGGCGGTGAGCCATTTCTCCTCGATGATTTGATCGAGCATCGCCTGCGCGTCTTCAAACAGCTTGCGCGCCGCTTCGCCGCTGGCGGGGTTGTTCAGCAAATCCGGGTAGCGCCCCTTCATCTCCCAGGAAATGAAGAACGGTTGCCAGTCGATGAACTCGCGCAACTCTGCGATCGAGTAGTTGTGAAACACCTTCACGAACTGCGTTGCCGCGTGATGCGGGTGTTCGCAATTTGCGCTGCCGCAGACGTTTTTCGCCTGTTGCAACAGCATGTGCGGACGCGGCGGCTGGTAGCCCTGCCAGTTGATCGGCGTGGCGTTGGCGCGCGCGGCGTCCAGCGTGACGAAACGGTCGTTGGCGAAACGCTGCGAGTGGCGTTCACGGACGCTGTCGTAATCCTTCTTGGTGTCGGACAGCAGCTTGGGCTTGAGCTCCGGCGACAACAGCGCGGCGGCCACCGGCACCGAGCGTGAGGCATCCTTGACCCAGACCACGCCCTGGTCGTACTGCGGGTCGATCTTGACCGCGGTATGCGCGCGCGAGGTGGTGGCGCCGCCGATCAGCAGCGGCAACGAGAAATTCTGGCGCTTCATTTCGCGCGCCATGTTGACCATCTCGTCCAGCGACGGCGTGATCAGCCCCGACAGGCCGATGATGTCGGCCTTTTCGGCCTTGGCGGCATCGAGAATTTTCTGCGCCGGCACCATCACGCCGAGATCGACCACCTCGTAGTTGTTGCACTGGAGCACGACGCCGACGATGTTCTTGCCGATGTCATGGACGTCGCCCTTGACAGTCGCCATGACGATGCGACCGGCAGGTTCCTTGACCTGGTTCTTTGCCTGCTCGACTTCCATATAGGGCAGCAAATAGGCGACGGCCTTTTTCATCACGCGCGCGGACTTCACGACCTGGGGCAGGAACATCTTGCCCGAACCGAACAGGTCGCCGACGACGTTCATCCAGTCCATCAGCGGCCCCTCGATCACGTGCAGCGGCTTGGCGGCTGCGAGCCGCGCCTCCTCGACGTCAGCGTCGATGAAATCGGTGATGCCGTGGACGAGCGCATGCGACAGCCGCTTGGCGACCGGCCAGTCGCGCCAGGCAAGGTCGGCCTCCTTCTTCTCCCTGCCCTGCCCCTGGTAG
>JBOICJ010000262.1:0-7503 GCA_050740035.1 Stenotrophobium sp.
GGCCAGCGCATTGCAAGCCTGTGGCTTTGGCGCTGATGCCATGCTGCTCGCCGAGACCCTGCGAGACCTCAAGAATGCGCGGCTGGTGCGTGCCATGCACGAGGCCACCGCACTGCGGTTGCAGTCGCTGCTGACGCCGCTGCTGGAGGAATGCCTGCGCCAGAAGCAGCCGACGCAGGCTGCGTTGCGCCTGCTCAAGATCATCGACGCCATCGCCGGTCGTGCAACTTACATCACGCTGCTGTACGAAAGCACGACGGCGCGCGAGCATCTGGTGCGACTGTGTGCCGCCAGTCCCTGGCTCACCGACCTGCTGGCGCGATCGCCGCTGCTGCTCGACAACCTGCTCGATCCGCGCACGCTTTACGAACTGCCCGAGCGCTCGGAGCTGGCCGCCGATCTCGCGGCGCGTTGCGCCCAGATGGATGTGCGCGACAGCGAGGCGGCGATGAACCTGCTGCGCAACTATCAGAAGGAAACCACCCTGCGCATCGCCGCCGCCGATCTGGCGCATGCGCTGCCGCTGGTGAAAGTCAGCGATCGCCTGACCTGGCTGGCCGAAGTGACGGTTGCGCAGGCGCTGGACTTCGCCTGGGCCGAGATGCGCGCGCAGTATGGTACGCCTTTGCGACAGGATGGCGCGCCCGCCACTTTCGCTGTCATTGCCTACGGCAAGCTCGGCGGCCTCGAGATGGGATACACCTCCGATCTCGATCTGGTTTTCCTGCACGATTGCGATAGTGCAGACGGTGAGAGCGTCGGCGGCGAGCGCGCCATCAACAATGGCATCTATTTTTCACGCCTGGCCCAACGACTGATCAACTGGCTGGCGACGCAGACGCCGGCCGGCCGCGCCTACGAAGTGGACATGGCGTTGCGTCCCAACGGCGGTTCCGGTCTGCTGGTCACCAGTATCAGCAGCTTCACGGTCTATCAGCGCGAACATGCCTGGACCTGGGAGCATCAGGCGCTGACCCGCGCGCGCCCGATTGCCGGCGATGCGCGATTGGGCGAATGCTTCCGCGCCGTGCGTGCCGAAGTGCTGATGCGCAAGCGCGATCCTGAAAAACTGCGCAAAGAAATCGTCGACATGCGCAACAAGATGCGCGCCAATCTCGACAAATCCACGGATAAATTATGGGACGTCAAGCAAGGCGAGGGCGGCATGACCGAGGTCGAGTTCATTACCCAGTTCCTGGTGCTGCGCGATGCACACGCGCATGCCGAACTGATTGAGTGGAGCGACAACTGGCGGCAGTTGGATGCGCTGGAGTCCGTGGGCAGCATCAGTGCAAACCAGAAAAAAACTCTGATCGAGGTTTACCGAAAATACCGCGCCTGGGTGCATGCCCGCGGACTGCAAAACGAAGAGGCTCGCGCGGAGATTCAGTTGTTCGCGCGCGAACGCGATCAGATCACGGCAATTTGGCGGGAGTGTTTTTCAATCTGACACGTGTGCCGATCGGCTGCATCGGGTCATCCGCCTCGAAAGATGATTTTCCCCAGGATGTCGCGGGTTGCGCTGATGTGCCACGCATCCTTGAACTGGCGAGCGCCGGACAACAGCGTCAGTGCCCGTTGCCAGCGGGAACGCGAACGATCCTGCTGCAAACGCTCGAGTCGATCGCGCCAGTCCAGACCCAGCAGGGCTTGACGGGCGTCATCGTTCAAGTCGGCCATGCCGGAGTCGGTGGCAAAATCCTGAAGGATGCTGCGGTGTTCGCGGCTGAATTGACTGGCCTGCGACAATGACTTGGATGCCTCATGCAGGCGAAAATACGCCAGCGTCTTGCGCGAGTAGGCGACCTTTGGGAAGCGATGCAGGTAGCGGATCAGCAAATCGAGATCAAAACGGAAATGCAGTTCGTGGCGCAGGCGGGTCTGGCGTAGAGCGGCAGTTCGGTACCAGATGCCGGGCTGGTGCCAGCGTGTCGCGGACCCCAGCGGCAGACGCACGAACCCACGCGCGGTAAATGAGCGGCTGGCACGCTTGCGATCGAATCGCTCATCCCTGAAATTTTGCGTGGTGCCTGCGACGATATCGACACCAGGAGTGAGTGCTGCCACCTCCCAGAGTGCGCCGGGGGCCAGCAGGTCGTCGGAATTGATCCAGTTGATCCACTCCCCGCCGGCGCGGGCGATACCCTTGTCGATGGCATCGACCTGCCCGGAGTCGGGTTCGCAGACCCAACTGCTCAAGTGCTTGGCGTAGTGCTGGATGATCTTCCTGGAACCGTCGGTGCTGCCGCCGTCGATGATGTGGTAATCGAGATTGGGGTAGCCCTGTTCCAGTACGGACCGGATCGTGGCTTCGAGAAAACCGGCTTGTTGATAGGACGGGGTGATGACTGTGATCCGCGGACAAATTGCCTGCTGCTTCAGGGCAATGGTCTTGCGCGGCAGCCGTTGCCACCATGCGGGAAATGCCAGAGGGCTCAAGGGAGGCGGCAGGCTGGAATCAGCAGGTAATGTCATCAATCTGGCAAGGGCAAAAATCGTGGCCCAGTATAATGATGGACGGGATTCTGGATACACTGCCAAGCTGCGGCAGATGGGTACGACGGCATGCGCCACAACGATTCTTTTCAGGATGCAACGGGCCCCAGGCGGCTGGCGCTGCTGACCCCGTCATACCGTGCTGATATCGAGCGCTTTGGGCTTTTGCGGGAATCCCTCAACGCGCAGGGTTGCGACTGGCCCCATGTTGCCGTGATCCAGACCGAAGACCTGCCGCTGTTCCGTAACCGGTTCGGCAACGATGGGTTGATCCAGTGGTTGGCGAGCGCGGAGGTCGTTGCTCCGGTAGTCGAACGTGAACGCTTGCGGACAAACGCAATGATGACGACGCGGCGCAAATTGCGTCGCAGCTTGAACAAGCGTTTCGGCGGATTTGCGTTTGCCACCTACGATGGCTGGCATGTGCAGCAGATCGTCAAGCTGGCGGTTCCGGCGCTGCTGGATTTTGACGCGTATGTCACGCTCGATTCCGATGTCATCGTGACCGGCTGTCCGCAGCTCGAGCATTTTTATCAAAACGGCCGGTTTGCTCTGTACGCTGCACCCGGTGACAATTTTTCGCATTGGGCTGACGCTGCGGCGCGAGTTCTGGGCCTGGCCGTTGGTTGCAACCGCGACCACAGCTATGTCTCGCATCCGTTCCTGTTCGAGTCCGGTGCCATAAAAAAACTGCACCAGCATCTGGAAAGTCTGCATGCCCGTCCCTGGTGGCAGGCATTGCTTGCACAACGCGCGGGTGACCTGTCCGAGTTCACGCTGTATGGCAGTTTTGTGCAGTACTTACTGCCAGGCAACCAGTATTTCTGCGCCATTCCCAACGGTCGGACACGGTGGGTGATTTCCGCAGAAGATCGTGCGCAGGTCGGCGCTGCCATTACCGAGGCATTTTCCGGTACTGAAACCGATTATCTGGTGCTGCAGGCGCACCGGCACTGGCCGGTCGAGCCGCATTTGCCATTCGTGCGGGCGCTGCTGGATGATGTTCGCAGCCGACGTCGTGGCTGAGACTGTTGAGGAGATGAGATTGGAAAAGGCACCGCGAAAAACCGTGTCAGTGCTGCTGATCGTCTGCAATGAGGCCGATCGCATCGAAGATTGTCTGAAGTCGGTGCACGGCTGGGCGGACGAAATCATTGTACTGGACAGCGGCAGCACCGATGGCACGCCCGAGATCGTGCGCCGCTACACCGACAAGCTCTGGATCACCGACTGGCCCGGTTACGGCCCGCAGCGTAACCGCGCACTGGAAAAAGTCGGTTGTGAGTGGGTGATGACCATCGATGCCGACGAACGCATGACGCCGGAGCTGCGTGACGAGATCGATCGCTGGTTGTCCGATCCCGCGATGGATTGCACGATCCTGAAAATGCCGTGGCGCACGTTCTTCTACGGCAAGCCGCTGCGTTTTGGCCGCTATACTTCACCGCAGGGCAAGTTGTTCAAGCGCGAAGGCGTGCGGTACCGCGACCACATGGTGCATGAATCGCTGCTGATGCCGCGCTGGAAGGAAGGGATTCTGAAGTCGCCCCTGGATCATTACAGCTGGCGCGATTACTACCACGTTCAGGAAAAACATTTGAAATACGCATGGCTGCTGGCGCAACAGAAGCACGCGGCCGGAAAGCGCGGCAGCCTGGCGGTTGCGACGCTGCGCCTGTTCACGGATTTCTTCCAGCAATACGTGCTGCGCCTGTCGATGCTGGATGGCTGGCGCGGTTTCCTGATCTCGATGATTCTGGCGCAGTACGCTTTCCACAAATACGCAGCGCTCAAAACGCTGAATGAGAGCGCCAAGCTGGCGCAGCGCGGCTCTTAGGCGTTCCCGCGACCCGACAGGGATTGGTAAACGGCCAGGTTGCCTTCGACCATCCTGGCCATCGAGAATTCTTCGGCGACCAGTCTTTTCCCGGCGGCGCCGTACTGTGCGCGCGCAGCGGCATCTGGAATAAGTTGCATCAGTGCTTGCGTGAGCGCCGGCACATCGCCGGGAGGCACCAGCAGGCCGTTGACGCCGTCGCGCACCGCTTCAGGAATGCCGCCGGCACGGCTGGCAATGATCGGGACGCTCAGAGACGAAGCTTGCAGGAGCGACACGCCCAGTCCTTCCATGAGCGCGGGATGTACCACGAGGTTCAACGCGCCGAGCCAGTGCAGGACATCGTTGTGAAATCCGACCAGCCGCACGATCGATTCCAGCCCCGCGGCATCGATCCGTTGCTGCAATTTCCCGGCCTGCCCGCCGCGGCCAAAGCAGAGTACGCGGACGTGTGGATACCGCTTCAGCACGGCAGGCAGCGCTTCGATCAGAAAACGATGTCCCTTGCGCTCGATCAGTTGCGCAATCACTCCAATGACAAAACTACCCTGCGGCAGCGCAAATTTTTCGCAAAGCGCAGCAGGTGTGGCGATATGCAGACCGGCGGGCAACTCGAACGCATCGTGCACCGTGGTGACCTTTGCGGCAGGGATGTCGTAGCTCAGCAGGGCTTCGCGGATCGCTTCGGAGATCGCAACCACTCGTTCGAACAGTCCGTATTTGTAACGGGCCAGCCAGCGCGGTTCCGGGTTTTCGTTGCGTCGAGAATGCACGGCAGGCACACCGCAGCGGCGTGCGGCAAGGCCGCCCATCAGGTCGGCGCCGCGACGGCTGTGCAGGTGAACGATGTCAGGTTTTTCGAGCCGGATAATTTTTGCGATGCGACCGATGGCTGGAAAATCGAGATCGCCCGAGAGGCCGATTTCATGCGCGCTGATGCCGATTTTCGACAGATAGGTACCGATTGCGGCGCCGTGCGGGCACACCAGGCAGTTGCGGATGCCGCGCGCTTCCAGTCCTTCGATCAGGCCGGTGACCTGCTGTGCGCCACCATAGAAATTCATGCCGGCTTCGACATGCATGATTTTCATGCGGGGCCTGCCGTGCTCAGTAGTTGTTGTGCGGCAGCTGCGACGCGTTCGGGTGTGATGCCGCGCAGGCAATCAAAACGACCGTTGCAGGTCGGCGAACGGTGACACGGCGAGCAAGGCAGCGCGTCGTACATGACCCGCAGCGGCGATCCGGTGGTTGACTGGTAGGGCAGGGTCGAACCAAACAGCGCCACCACCGGGCGTCGCAAGGCGATGCCGATATGGGTCAGCCCGGTATCCACGCCGATCAACAATCCGGCCTGCTGCAACCAAGCCGTGACGCTCTGCAAGCGGGTCTTGCCGACCAGATTGACGCCGCCTTCAGGCAGATGGCCCATGATTTTTTGAGCCGCCTCAATATCTCCGGGGCCACCAAACATCACGACGGGACCGATCGGGTTCTGGCTGAGCAACTGCGCCAGTCGCGGCCAATAATCTTCCATCCAGTGCTTTTGCGGGCGTGTGGTGAACGGACAGATGGCAACGAAACCTGGCGACAGGCCCAGTTGCCGCATCTGTTCGAGGACACGTGCAGTTTCATCGGCAGCGGGCGTCAGACGCGGCGGCCCGGCCGGCGCGCCGGTGAGCTGGCTGGCCAGATGCCGGTATTCCCAGGCGATCCCGCCGTTATTGGGGCCTTTTGGCAGAATCGCGTCCAGCAGAAAATTGCCCGGCTCCCTGGACGGAAAGCCGAGGCGCCTGGCATCGGGCACCAGCGCGGCGAGCAGCCTGGATTTTGCCAGTCCCTGCGTGTCGATGACCCACTCGAAGTGGCTGACGGCCAGTCGCTTGCGCAATCGCAGCAGTGCGCCGGGCGAACGCAGCGTTTTGCGCTGGATGACGACGAGCTCATCGATGCGCGGATCGTTTTCGAGAATGCCGGCAAAATTATCCTGCACCAACCAGCCGATATGGGCCTGTGGATAGCGGGTGCGCAAGCCCTCGAGCAGGGCGGTTGCAAAGACCACATCGCCCAGAGCCGAAAGCCGGATGATGAGGATTCTCGGGCGGTCGCCGCTGATCGGCAGCTCGATTGCGGAGGGCAATGGGGTCTCTGGCGACGGGAAGGTTTGCAGCCGATTATACCGGCCAAATTCGGACGGAAAGCGCAGCGGAGCGGTCCGCGTCGGAGTCGATGGAGGGCTTCGGGCGTGACAGGGGCGAGCCTTCGTTCACGGGTCGGCATATAATTGCACGCGGCCGCAGCCGGTATTTACCAAGCCCTGCGGCCATTCCAGTCTTCAGACCTAAGGATTTTGTGATGAGCAGCTTTGCCGACCGTGACGGCTTTATCTGGTATGACGGTGAACTCAAGCCCTGGCGCGAGTGCACCACCCATGTCCTGACCTATTCGCTGCACTACGGCGTCGGTTGCTTCGAGGGCGTTCGCGCCTACAAGACCCCCAAGGGCACCGCGATCTTCCGCCTGCAGGATCACACCAAGCGCCTGTTCAATTCGGCCAAGATCCTCGGCATGAAGATGCCGTTCGCGCCGGAGCAGATCAACGAGGCGCAGCTGGAAGTGCTGCGTGCCAACAAGCTGGATTCCGCCTACCTGCGGCCGATGGTGTTCTACGGTGCCGAAGGCATGGGCCTGCGTGCCGACAATCTCAAGACCCACATCATCGTCGCAGCCTGGACCTGGGGTTCGTACCTGGGCGCCGACAACATGGAGCGCGGCATCCGCGTCAAGACCAGTTCGTTCACGCGCGGCCACGCCAATTCCAACATGCACCGCGCCAAGGCCAACGGCCAGTACATCAACTCGATGCTGGCGCTCAACGAAGTGCTGCGCGACGGTTACGACGAGGCGATCACGCTCGATACCAGCGGCCACGTCGCCGAGGGCAGCGCCGAGAACATCTTCGTGGTCAGCGACGGCATCCTGCATACGCCGGACCTCAACGCCTGTCTCGACGGCATCACCCGCCGCACGGTGATCCGGCTTGCCGCCGACTTTGGCATCCCGGTGATCGAGCGACGTATCACCCGCGACGAGGTCTACATCGCCGACGAGGTGTTCTTCACCGGCACCGCCGCGGAAGTGACGCCGGTGCGCGAGGTCGACAACCGCAGCAT
>JBOICJ010000263.1:0-4248 GCA_050740035.1 Stenotrophobium sp.
CTCATAGCCGCGGATATATTGCCCCGGGGTCACTTCGCCCGGCGTGCCGCCGCGGTAGGCGGTGACGAAATCGGGAATCCTGCGCGAACCGGGGACCGTGAGGTTCAGCGGATTTTGCGCCGTGGCCAGCGTCTGCAAGGCGGTTATGGCGGTCGGCAGATTGGCCAGCTGGTTGGTCGCGACGTTGAGAATATTGCCGGGATTCTGCAAGGCGGAAATGAGTCCCGGCAGCGTCGTATTGGTGCCGACGCCGAACAGCGGAATATCCTTCCGCGGCAGCGCCGGTTGCAGCGCCGCGAACAGCACATCCTCGAGATCAACCTGCACCGGCTGATTCGGGCGATAGGCGAACTCGCCGCGCACCGCGATGTTGTCGACGATGCTACTGAAACTCAGGCCGAACAGGTGGATGTTCTCCGGGTAATCGAGGAAGTAGTGTGCGGTGTCGATCGGCACCGCCTCGCGCTGGTGCGCGCCCGGCACGCCGCAATCGTTGATCAGCGAGGTGATATCCGTTGCGTCGTTATTGTTGGGATTGCCTTCGCGGCGCAGACAGCTGGCTTGGGCGGCGGTGGCACTGGCCGAGGGAATGCGCGAATGATAGTTCGCGGCATAGAGCCCGACTTCGGAGCCCTGCAACCACGTCGGATGATAATAGAGCGCCAGGCCGTATTGGCCGGTGTTTTTGGGATCGTGATTTTCACTGCGGCGTAGCGTGAAGCTGGTGTTGGTCAGCAGCGCAAACACCGGATTGGCTGGCGTGCCGATCTGTTGCGGATCGTACGGCGTCTTGGCGAAGGGCGCGATGATGCCCTCGTCATGCGTCACCTCGTTGCCGGCATTGAAGAACGACATGAACGAGCCGCGCGCCGGAATACCGACCGGGCGCCATTCAAACTGATAGAACCCCTCGCTGGTAAAGGCATCGGTCAGCGGCGCGCGCAGCACCAGCATGCCTTCGGGCCGATAGACCTCGCTCAGATCCATGCCGGGCCTGACCAGATTGTTGGCGTCCGGCGGGTTGATGATGTTGAGGCTGCCCTGGGTGACGAAACTCGATTCGCCCCAGGTCAGGCGCTGGCGGCCGATGCTGACGTCCAGCGGATGCCCGTCGATATCGAAGGTGTCCTGCACATAGGTATCGAGAATCTGCACGTTGTAGCCAATATCGCGCAGCGTCGCCGGATCGCGCTTCGAGTAGACCGGATGCGAGCTACTCTCAGGCCCCGGCGTAGTCACTTCGTTGGGATGATATTCCTTGAGGTTGGCGTTGGTGATGTCGTAGAACGCCAGCGCCCCTGCCCTGAATTTCAGATCGCCCTTTTCTGCCGAAAAAAACGTTGTCCATTTGACCGGAGATGACACCAGATCCCACTGCTTGTAGTTGAGATCGCCCTCGTCGTAGACCGAATTCATCGCACCCGGCGCTGCCAGATAGCGGTTGTTCGGTGCGTTGTTGGTCGGATCGGCGGTCAGGCACTCGTCGGCGCGGCACAGGTTCGGATCGAGATTGGACTTGCCGATCAGCGCCGGGTTCTGCTTTTCCTCGCGAATCGCCGCGCCGATGGTAATGCGGTTATCCCAACTCGCGGTCCAGCCATCGAGCCCCAGATCGACATCCATTGCCAACGCCTTCTGGCACGGCAACGCCAGTACGAAGAGGGCGGTTGCGACAGCAACGCCGCAGCTATTCATGCGAGCCACTATCTTCCCCTTTGTTTTTGCCTGCGTCATTCGCATCCGATACATCATTCGCGCTCCCTTTGCGTTTGCGGCTGCGCCAGAACTGTATGCGCGGCAACGGCAGGTCATCGACACGCTCGGCAATCGATTCGGTCTGGCCGCGCACGGTGTGCAATTGCTCCATCAGCGATTCCATGTAAACCACGATACGGAACAACGACAGCAGCGATTCCAGAACCACGCGCACGGTGATGACCCCGACGATCGAAGCGATCGGCATGATCAACAGCAGCCAGACCAGCCCTGAAGTCAACGAGACCTGAAAAGCTTCCACCGTGAGGAATAGATTGACCGCGATAACGCCCAGCGCAAGGAATACATAAATGGCCGGCGCCATCGTCGTGGTCATGATGGTGCGCAGCCGCACATCCAGCAGATTGCGCAGCACTTCGATCGCTTCTTCGCGCAGCATCCGCCAGCTGATACTGGCTTCAGCCGAAGCTTCGGCCGACTCCTCCGCATCCTTGTCCAATCGCGTTCTCCCCCTGCGCCGGTTTGCTGCCACAGGCCGGCGATGATGATACCGCCCAACACCCCCTGGCCCGGCCAATGCAGGCCTGTACAGAAGAGTTTGTTCTTCTATGTCGCGACAGCATAGCGATATGCGCGCCATTGAATAATGGCATCATAGGCCAATAATTTGATATTTGGGGCCAAGATGCCGGCGTACTGGAGCTTCAAAAGAAATATTTGCAGCACCCGCATCCTTGCCGAAATCGGCACCGAGCACGGCGTCGGCATCCGCAAACTGCTGGCCGGCACCGCCATCGACGCCAGCCGTTTGCACAGCCACGACAGCAACGTCGGCGCCGAAGACGAATTGCGGGTGATTCGCAATCTGCTGGATGCGGCCGGCGACGACAAGCCGCTGGCGCTGATGGCGGGCCTGCGCTATCACCCGACGACCTTTGGGGTTCTCGGCTTCGCCATCCTGAGTAGCGCGACCGTCGGCAGCGCCATCGAACTCGGTCTGCGCTACCTGCGCCTGACCTCGTTTTTCTGCCGCATGCAGGTCATCGAAACCCGGGATGAGGCGTTGATCGCCGCCGACGACCAGGAACTGCCGGCGGACCTGCGCCGGTTTCTGGTCGAACGCGATGGTGCAACGCTGCTGAACCTGTCGCGCGACATCATGCCGCCGGATTTTGCATTCTCGCGCCTGGAAATCCGCCATTCCAGGCCCTCCTACGCCAGCTACGCCGAGCAGATCTTCGGCCGCAGAATCGATTTCCTGCGGCCGCAGAATCGCGTCGGCATCGACAGGGCGATAATGGATTGGAAACTGCCCCAGGCCGACCCGCTGATGCGCCGGCGATTCGAGGCCGAGTGTCAGCGCCTGCTGCAGGAATACGATGCGGAAGACGGCATCGCCGGACGGGTGCGCGCCCGCCTGCTGCAACAGCCGGGCCGGATCCCGACCATGCACAGCGTCGCCAAAGACCTGCAAAGTACCGTCAGGACGCTGCGCCGCCGGCTGCTGGACGACGGCATCGACTTTGAAAGCCTGGTGGACGATATCCGCCAGAACACCGCCGAATATCTGCTGAAAACCACCGACCTGAGCATCGCCGCGGTCGCCGAGCATCTCGGCTACTCCGAAGGCGCCTGCTTCACCCGTGCGTTCAAGCGCTGGAAATCGGTGACACCACGGCAATACCGCGCATCGCTGCGCTGAACCGATCTGTGGCTCAGGGCCGCTTGTGCGGACGCACCGGTTTCGCAGACGCGGAATCTGCCGCCGCTGCGGTCACGCGGCTGATGCGCAACTGCTTGCCCGACACCCAGACTTTCTGCAAATCCTTGTAGATATCCTTGGGCATGCCCGCAGGCAGATCGACGAAGCTGTGTTCTTCGTGGATGTCGACACGGCCGATGTACTGGCTGTCGAGGCCGGCTTCGTTGGCGATGGCGCCGACGATATTGGCCGGCTTCACGCCATGCGCGCTGCCGACCTCGATGCGATAAGTCTCCAGCGGCTCGTCATGCGCCTTGGCCGGTTTGCGCGGACGCGGCGACTCATCCTCGGCTTTTGGCGCCGGCCGCCTGGCCTCGTGCATTTCGCGGCGCGGCGCATGCTCGTGCGGGCGTGGCGCGAACGACTCCACGTGCGCCGGACCGCGTGCCATCTCGCTGCGGCGGCTGCCCTGCTCGGGAGCGCGCAGCAGCGGCGTTTCGCCGTGCAGCATGTGGGCCAGCGCTGCGGCGACCTCGCCTTCGGCGACGGCATTCTCTTTGGCGTAATCCGCCACCAGCCGTCGGTACGGCGCCAGATCCTGCGTGCCCGCCAGCGCCTCGCTGATGCGCTGCTTGAATCGCTGGATGCGATGATCGTTGATGCTCTGCACGCTGGGCAGACCCATCTCGGTGATCGGCTGGCGCGTCGCGCGCTCGATGGTCTTGAGCAGATGGCGCTCGCGCGGCGCGATGAACAGGATGGCATCGCCGCTGCGGCCGGCGCGGCCGGTGCGTCCAATCCGGTGGACGTACGTCTCCGAATCATAGGGA
>JBOICJ010000264.1:0-5017 GCA_050740035.1 Stenotrophobium sp.
GCGCCCGCGGTTCGCGCGGATACAAAAGCCTTTCCGGATATTTTTCGTCGAGGTATCGTGCGATGGCAGCGGAGTCCTGCACGCGATGCCCCTCGAAATCCACCACCGGCAGCTTGCCGACCCGCGACAGTTTGGCAACGTTGAGCGCGAGTAGTCCGTTGTAGTTGACCACGCTGTAAGCAAGGCCCTTGTACCGCAGGCAGCGCCGCACCTTGTTGCAGAACGGCGACATTTCCCACTGGTGCAATACGATGCTGTTCATGTGTCGAGTCCGGCATTCACGATCAGCGGATTGTACGCGGGTCCGCGCGGCATAAAACCGGCTTAGCCGCGGCGCCACGCGTGGAATTTCTCCACCCATCGCAGCAAGCCATCCGGCTTGTGCGCCTGCTTCCACTGGCCGGCGACGTATTTGTTGGCCTCGGCCAGCGTCGGGTAGATGTGGATGGTGCCGAGAACCTTGTTGAGGCCGAGGCCGTGGCGCATCGCCAGCACGTATTCGGCGATCAAGTCGCCAGCATGTTCGCCGGCGATGGTGATGCCGAGAACCTTGTCCTTGCCCGGCACCGTCAGCACTTTCACCACGCCGTGCGCTTCGCCGTCGGCGATGGCGCGGTCGAGTTCCTCGAGGTCGAAAGTCGCGACTTCGTAGGGAATGTTTTTCTCCTTGGCGTCCTGCTCGTTGAGACCGACGCGCGCGACTTCCGGCTCGGTGAAAGTCGCCCACGGAATCACCGAGTAATCGACCTTGAACTTGCCGCCGCGCAGTCCCAGCAGCGGCGCGAACAGTGCGTTGACGCTGGCATACCAGGCCATGTGCGCGGCGGTGTGGGTGAACTGGTACGGGCCGGCGACATCGCCGCAGGCGTAGATATTGGGGAAGTTCGTCTGGAGGAATTCGTTGACCTCGACGGTCTTGCCGGTTTTCACGCCGAGTTCTTCCAGGCCGAAACCCTTGAGGTTGGCGGCGCGGCCGACGGCGACGATGATCTGGTCGAAGGCGATGCGCTCATCCTTGCCGTTCGCCTCGCAGACCAGAAATTTCTCGCCGTTGTCCATGACCACCGACTTGGCCTTGGTATTGACGCGCACACCGATTCCTTCCGCCTCGAAGCGCTGCTGCACCATTGCCGAGATTTCCGCGTCCTCGCGGATCATGATGCGCGGCAGCATCTCGATCTGCGTGACCTGCGAACCGAGCCGCGCGAATGCTTGCGTCAATTCGCAGCCGATCGGCCCGCCGCCGAGCACCACCAGCCGTCGTGGCAGTTCGCGCAAGGCCCAGAGATTGTCGGAAGTGAGATAGCCGGCTTCGGCCAGACCCGCAATCGGCGGCACCAACGGCCGCGCGCCGGTGGCGATGACGATAGCCTTGGCGGTCAGTGTCTGGCCGTTCACCGTCACCGTCCACGGGTCGAGGATTTTCGCTTCGCCCTTGATGCACTCGACGCCGAGATCGCTGTAACGCTGCACCGAATCGTGCGGCTCAACCTGCTGCACGATGCGCTGCACGCGCTCCATCACCTTGGCAAAGTTCGGCTTGCCGGTGACGTTCTCAAAACCGTATTCACTGGCACGATCCAGGTGGCTGGCGAATTTCGCCGAACGGATCAGCGCTTTGCTCGGCACGCAGCCGGTGTTGAGGCAGTCGCCGCCCATCTGGTGTTTTTCGATCAGCGTGACTTTCGCCTTCACCGCGGCGGCGATGTAGGACGTGACCAGTCCCGCCGAACCGGCGCCGATGACGATCAGGTTGCGGTCGAATTTTTTCGGCTTGTGGAATTTTGCATAGACCTTGCGCGCCTTGACGCCATTGAGCAGCGCCCGCGCGATGTAGGGAAAAATGCCGAGCAGCACGAACGCACCGAGCAGCCCCGGCGAGAGGATGCCGCGCAGCGATGTCAGTTGACCGAGTTGCAGTCCGGCATTCACGTAGACCACGGTACCGGCCAGCATGCCAAGCTGGCTGACCCAGACATAGGTCAGCGTGCGGATCGGCGTCAGCCCCATTACCAGGTTGATCAGGAAAAACGGGAACGCCGGCACCAGCCGCAGCGTGAACAGGTAGAACGCGCCGTCCTTGGCAACACCGTCGTTGATCGCGCGCAGCTTGTCGCCATAGCGCGACTGGATCGCGTCGCGCAGCAGGTAACGCGAGGCCCAGAACGCCAGCGTCGCGCCCAGCGTCGAGGCAAACGATACCAGAACCGTACCCCACAACAGACCGAAAATCGCACCGGCGGCGAGCGTCAGTACGGTGGCGCCGGGGAACGACAGCGCGGTGGCGATCACATAGACCGCGAAGAATCCGCCCGCCGCCTGCCACGGATGCGCGGCGGTAAATGCAGTGATCGCGAGGCGTTGCGACTGGAAATATTCCAGCGTCAGGTAATGCCCCAGTCCCAGCGCGAAGAACGCGGCGGTGGCGGCAACAATCAGTATCAGGACGATCCAGCGTGTGTTCATGGGGTTCCCGTGCGCGGCGCTGCGGATGTGGAGTGTGCGGCTAGGACGAAGGAGACAGGGCGTTTGTTACAGAACCACGACGCACGAGCGTCCGCCCTATCCTGCCACCAAACCACGACGGCGGCTTTTGCCCGCTGATACAGTGGTGAAAATCCGTTCCGGTGCGCGACGATGGCCGACACCCTCTGGTTCCAATGGGCGCTGATGTCGGCGGTATTCGCCGCGCTCACCGCAATCTTCGCCAAGATCGGTTTGCAGGGCATCGACTCCGACCTCGCCACCTGGATACGGACCCTCGTCATCCTGCTCGCGCTGAGCGGCTTCGTCTACGCCACCGGCAAGTGGCGCAACCCGCTGGAAATCAGCGGACACGCGTGGCTGTTCCTGGTGCTGTCGGGCCTCGCGACCGGCGCTTCGTGGGTCTGCTATTTCCGCGCATTGAAACTCGGCAACGCCTCGCAGGTCGCGCCAGTCGACAAGCTCAGCGTGCTGCTGGTGGCGCTGTTCGCCTTCACCTTCCTGCACGAGCGGCCGTCGTTGCGGGAATGGCTGGGCATCGCGCTGGTCGGGCTTGGCGTGCTGGTGATCGGCTTCAGACGCTAATCCCGGCCTTGAGCCGGTAACCCACGCCAGACTCGGTCAGCACCTTACCAGGTAGAAACGAACGTAAAGCGCCAGGCCGGCAAAGCTGACGGCACCGATCGGCAGATACAACGCATACGCCATGACGCATCTCATGAAAGGCCGCTCATGCGGCACGCACATTCAACAACGGCGCAGCGTAAGGATTCGAGGGGTGCGCATCATGAAAAAAATATAAGGCGCATATGCGAAGACGGTGCCTCAAGGTCGCCAACACGAACTATCAGAGCCGGAATCAGCCGGCGATGTGCAGGCACGGCGGTTGCGCTGACGGCCGGCGCAAGTACTGTTGGCGGCGACAAAATCGCCGTGTCCGCCACTGGAATACCCAAGATTGGGCCCGGCGTTGATAGTCGTCAGCAGCAGTACGACGAGCTATGAAATCTCAATCCGGCACCCGCAATTCGGACAGCGGGTGACCATGCGCTTACCCGGATTCAGAAATCAAGCGTGTCCAGAAATTCTGCAATCACCGCATGCGCCGCCACCGGGTCCTGCTGCATGAAGCAGTGGCTGCCGGGCAGGCGGCGCAGTGTCAGTTGCGGGCAGGCGCGCTGCGCGAGGCGCTCGGCGGCGGGGAAAAACCCGAAGCTGTGCTCGCCGCGCAGGAACAGCACCGGCACCTTGATCTTGCGCAACGCCGGCCACGGATACACCGGATGTTCAAACACCGCCGCCTCGATTTCGCGCGGGCAACTCAGCACGCGCTGGCCGCCCTCGTCGTGCGTAGCGTAGTCGGCGAAGCAGGCCATCGCTTCTGCGGTCCAGCGCTTGTAGGTGCCGCGTCCGCGCAGGCGTTCAATCACCTCGTCGCGCGAGGCCCAGTGGTCGCGGCGGCGGCGCGCGCCGCTGGACATCGGATGACGCCCGATCAGCGACGCCAGACGGATGCCGGCAAAAATCAGCGGCGGGAACAGGATCGGGTCGAGCAGCACCAGCGCGCGAAACAGGCCGGGATTTTCCGCCGCCACGCGCAAGGTCAGCGCCCCGCCGAAGCTGTGGCCGATACCGATCAACGGCTGACCGGCCAGTCCTTGATCCGCCATCACTTGCGGAATGCGCCGCAGCAGCGCGGCAACGCCGGAAAACCGCACCGGGTTATCGCTGTTGCCCTGACCCTCGATATCGTGGGTAAACAGACCGTAATCCGGCAGAAACTGGCGCAACAACGGCCAATAGACCCCGCCGCAAAAGCCATTGCCGGAGAGGAAATGCAGTACCGGACCCTGTCCCGCAATCCGCTGCCCGCGCAAAACCGGGCCAACTCCCGCGTGCGAGACCCAGGGTTCCAGTTCGGCATAGGACATGATCGGCATATTCTTAGACTGTTTTGGCGCAGCGCCGAAATCTAGCACGCGCAATCCCTATAATGCGCGCCGCAATTTCGTTCTGGAGTGAACATGAGCTTGGATCTCGACGCCATCAACCGCGACCTCGGCAACGACCCGCAGGGACTGGTCAACTGGGCGGTGAACCTGAAGCGCAAGGCCATCTGCACCACCAATTTCCGCCCGTTCGAAGCGGTGATCCTGCACCTGTGCGCGCAGGCGCAGCCGGACATGCCGATCGTGTGGATGGATTCCGGCTACGCCACGCCGGCGACCTATGCCTTCGCCGACGCGGTGGTGAAACAGCTCAAGCTCAACATGGTGGTCTACCACCCGCTGCGCTCACGCGCGCACCGCGAAGCCGTCGACGGCGCGACGCCGAGCATCGACGATCCGCGCCACGCCGCGTTCACCCAGGAAGTGAAGCTGGAACCGTTCGAGCGCGCGCTGCGCGAGATGCAGCCGCAGGTCTGGTTCACCGCGATCCGCGCCGAAGACACCGCCGTGCGCGCCGCGATGCAGCCGGTCAGCGTCAACGCCGACGGCCTGATCAAGGTCGCGCCGGTGCTGCACTGGACCTC
>JBOICJ010000265.1:0-5787 GCA_050740035.1 Stenotrophobium sp.
CTTTTCACCCTTACCGGCTCCTTGCGGAGCTTAGGCGGTTCATTCTCTGTGGCACTTTCCGTCGGCTCACGCCGCCCAGGCGTTACCTGGCACCTTGCCCGATGGAGCCCGGACTTTCCTCCCCCGCCTTGCGGCGGCAGCGGTTGTCTTGGCCGGCTCCCACGCGCAGTTTAACAGGTCACTCGTTATCATTATCCGATCACACAGGAGCAATACATGCCTCAGTACGAAGTCCGCATCAACGAAACCGTCAACGCACCACGCGAAAAAGTCTTCGCGTTTTTTGCCGATCATGAAAAATTCGCCACGCTGTTTGGTGCCGGCTGCCGCGTGGTCAAGCAGAGCGACGACCCGAACCAACCCAACGGCCTGGGTTCAATACGGCAGATGGGCCCCGGCCCCCTGAGCTTTGATGAAACCATCGTCGGCTTCGATGCCCCCAAGAGCATCCAGTACAGCATCAGCCGCGGCAGTCCGCTCAAAAATCATATCGGCATCATCGATTTCAGCAGTCGCGGGCCGAACACGCGGGTGGAATACGTGATCCGGTTCGACTCCAAAATCCCGTTCGCCGGCAAGCTGATCGCCAAGGCACTGGCCGCAGCCTGGAAGCGCAGCGCGCCAAAAATCCTCGCCGAGCTCGGCAGCTAGTCATCAGCTTGCGAATCGTCAGCCACACCTGCTCGAACACCGAGATCGTCTGCGCACTGGGCGGCGGCAACCTGCTGGTCGGAGTGGACAGCGACTCGGACTATCCGCCCGAGATCGTCGCGCCGCTGCCCAAGCTGGGCCGCGATCTCGATCTCGACACCGCGCAGGTGCTGGCGCTGAAACCCGATCTGGTGCTGACCTCGCTGACCGTACCCGGCCACGAGCGCGTCGTCGAAGCCCTGCGCGCCGCCGGCCTGCCACTGATCGTGATCGACCCGCTGAATCTCGATCAGGTCTATGACAGCATCATCGAGATTGCAGAGGCCCTCGGCGTACTCGCGCGCGGCCGCGCACTGGTCGCACAGATGCAGGCGCAGATGCCTGCCGTGGAGTTCAGGCGGCGCCCGCGCGTGCTGGTGGAATGGTGGCCCAAACCGGTAATCGCGCCCGCACGCGACTCCTGGATCAACGGCCTGCTCGAACTTGCGGGCGGCGAAAATCCCTGGGCAGACAGCGCCGGCAAGAGCGTGACACTGGAAGATGCGGCGATCATTGACGCCGCGCCCGACGCCATCGTGATGAGCTGGTGCGGCGTCAAGGTGCAGAACTACCGCGCCGATGTCGTTGCGCGCCGGCCGGGACATGCCCACATTCCAGCCGTGTGCAATCGCCAGATTCACGCAATCAGCGAGGAATTTCTCGGCCGCCCCGGGCCGCGCTTGGTCGAAGGCTATCGCGCGCTACGCGAAATAATTGGGGAATAATTGGGGACAGAATAATTGGGGACAGACCCCAATTAACAGAGACAGAGGCAAGTTCCAAAGCACACCACAACAGTTAATTGGGGTCTGTCCCCAATTATTTCAAACGGTCGCGGGCGCTTGCAGCATGCGCTTGCAAACCCTCGGCATCCGCGATTTTTCCAGCGGTATCAGCCAGCGCTTTTGCGCCATCTGGGCTGCACTCGATGAGGCTGCTGCGCTTCTGGAATTCGTAGACGCCCAGCGGATTGGAGAAGCGTGCCGCGCGCGAAGTCGGCAGCACATGGTTAGGCCCGGCGCAATAATCACCGAAGGCCTCGGGCGTATATCGTCCCAGAAACACGGCGCCGGCATGACGCACTTTGGGCAGCCAGTCGTGCGGCGCGGCCACCGATAATTCCAGGTGCTCCGGGGCAATGCGGTTGGACAGCGCGATCGCTTCATCCAGATCGCGCGTCGCAATCAGCGCCCCACGATTCCTGATCGATGCGCGAACCGTATCGGCGCGCGGCAGCTCGGCCATGCGCGCGTCCATCGCCGCAGCGACACGATCAAGGAATGCGGCATCCGGCGAAATCAGAATCGACTGCGAATCCTCGCCGTGCTCGGCCTGCGAAAACAGGTCCATCGCAATCCAGCGCGGATCGGTCTTGCCGTCGCAGATCACCACGATCTCGGACGGCCCGGCAATCGAATCGATGCCGACCTGCCCGAAGACGATACGCTTGGCCGCTGCGACATAGGCGTTGCCCGGTCCGACAATCTTGTCCACTGCGGGAATGGTTTGCGTACCATAGGCCAGTGCCGCGATGGCCTGCGCGCCGCCCAGCGTGAAGATGCGATCCACGCCCGCGAGATGCGCAGCGGCCAGCACCACTGGATTCAGCTCGCCACCGGGTTGTGGTACCACCATGATGATTTCGCCGACGCCTGCCACCTTGGCCGGAATCGCATTCATCAGCACCGATGACGGATACGCCGCCTTGCCGCCCGGTACATAGAGACCGGCACGATCCAGCGGCGTGACCCGCTGACCGAGTCGATTGCCGTGTTCGTCGGCGTAGGTGAACGGCGCGATTTTCTGGTGTTCGGCATACGCGCGAATACGTTTCGCGGCGATCTCCAGCGCGCCGCGCAATCCATCGGGCAGATCGCTCCACGCGGCTGCGCACTGGGTTTTGGAAACCTCCAGCTCGGCAACCGTCTTGATGTCGCGACGATCATGACGATTGGTCAACTCTACCAGCGCGGCATCGCCGCGCGCGCGCACGTCGGCGACGATCTTCTCGACCGTCTGCATGACACTGGCGTTCTGCTCGGGCGCGCGATCCAGCAGGCTGGCGAAAGCCGGCTCAAAGCCGGCATCGCGCGTCGCAAGACGAGTGATCTCAGGCATCCGCACACACCTCGCGCAGCTTGTCCAGCCACTCTCGCACCACGGCATGCTTCACTTTCATCGACGCCTTGTTGACCACCATGCGCGCGCTGATCGGCGTGATGACTTCGGTTTCGATCAGGCCATTGGCCTTGAGCGTATTGCCGGTATCGACCAGATCCACGATGACGTCGGCCAGTCCCACCAGCGGCGCCAGCTCCATCGAACCGTAGAGCTTGATGATTTCGACCTGCTGATTGCGCGCGGCGTAGTGACGGCGCGTCAGCTCCGGGTATTTGGTCGCCACCCGCAGACGATGATTCTCATCGCGTGGCGGCGCGTTCTTTTTCTGCGCAATCGACAACCGGCAGCGTGCGATGCCGAGATCCAGCGGCTCGTACAGGGCTTCGCCGCCGTGTTCCATCAGCACATCCTTGCCGGTGACGCCCATGTCCGCCGCACCGTATTCGACGAATGTCGGCACATCGGCCGGGCGGATGATGAGCAAGCTGACGTCCGCGTGATTGGTCGGCACGCGCAGCAGACGGCCGATATCTCCGGCAGGGCGCAGGCCGATCTTCTCCAGCAGCGGCAGGCTGTCTTCGAGAATACGGCCCTTGGACAGGGCGATTGTGAGTGTGGTCATAGGCCGCGTATTCTAAGGAAACTCTGCTCAAGCTGCTGTGCAGGGCAATATCCGACAAAGCACCGACAACATTCAAAAACAGCGAGCCCTGGAGGACTGCATGCCTCATATCGCCGAGGAAAATCTGCCGCTGCAATGCATCTGGCACTGGCAGCAGGCGCGTGCGAACGACATCCACCTGAGTCAGCCGGTGAATGGCAGCGTGCGCGACTGGACCTGGGCGCAGGCCGTGGACGAAGCGCAGCGCATGGCGGCATACCTGCACTCGTTTGGCTGGCCGCCGGGCTCGCATATCGCGCTGATGTCGAAAAACTGCGCGTGGTGGATCCTCGCCGACTACGCGATCTGGATGGCCGGCCATGTCAGCGTGCCGGTCTACCCCTCGCTGACCGGCGCCTCCGTGCGGCAGATCCTCGAGCATTCCGAAGCCAGAGCCTGCTTCATTGGCGCGCTGGACAACCCCGACGCCATGAAAAGCGGCATTCCAGACGGCGTGCACGCCATCCGCATGCCGCTGGCCGCACCCGCCGACCTGCCGGCCTGGGAGCAGATCATTGCCGACACCGCACCCCTGCCCGGCCAGCCCGTGCGCACCGCCGACGCGCTGGCCACCATCGTCTATACCTCCGGCACCACCGGCACTCCCAAGGGCGTGATGCACAGCTTCGCCAATCTGGCACTCGCACCCCGGATCATGGCGCGGATGTTTGACGGCAACGCCGACGACCGCGTGTTGTCGCACCTGCCGCTGGCGCACGTCGCGGAACGCATCCTGATCGAAACCTACGCGATCCAGACCGGCTGTCGCATCTTTTTTTCCGAAGGACTGGCGACATTTGCGCAAGACCTGAGACGTGCGCACCCGACCCTTTTCGGCACCGTGCCGCGACTCTGGACAAAATTTCAGCAGGGCATTTTTTCCAAGCTGCCGCAGGAGCAGCTTGCAGCCCTGTTACGCGACCCGCAAAAGGCTCCGGCCGTCAAACAGCAAATCCTGCAGCAACTGGGGCTGGATGCGGTGCGCTATGCACTGGTGGGCGCGGCGCCGTTGCCGCCGGAAATCTTGCAGTGGTATCGCGACCTCGGGCTCGAACTGCTGGAGCTGTACGGCATGTCGGAGAACTTTGCGATCTCACACTGCACGCGTCCGGGGCAGGTGCACGTCGGCTACGTCGGCACACCGCAGGAGGGCGTGCAGGTGAAATTCTCCGAAATCGGCGAAGTCCTGGTCAAAAGCCCCTGCGACATGCTCGGCTATTTCAAGGAAGCGGAAAAAACCCGTGAAGCGTTTACCGACGACGGCTACCAGCGCACCGGCGATGTCGGCGTCGTCGACGAAACCGGACGGCTGCGCATCACCGGCCGCGCCAAGGAACAGTTCAAGACCAGCAAGGGCAAGTATGTCGCACCCGCGCCGATCGAGAACAAGCTCGGCGCATGCTCGAAGATCGAAGCCAGCTGCGTGACTGGCGCCAGCTTCCCGCAGCCTTTTGCGATCTTGATGCTGCCGCAGGACGAGTGGACTCGCAGCCAGGACGCTGACTTACGCGCCGCCTTGACCGACGCGCTGGCGACGCATCTGGAATCCGTCAATGCCACGCTGGACCCGCATGAGCAGCTCGATTTCGTGGCGGTCGTGCCGGAGCAGTGGAGCGTGGACAACGGCTTCATCACGCCAACGCTCAAGATCAAGCGTGCGGCGATCGAGCAGTATTACGGCGCCCACTTCGAGCGCTGGGCCAACCAGCGCCAGCCGGTGGTGTGGGCGCAGGCGCCTACATCAGTTTCGATACCCGCTTGATCTTCGCACCGAGCGCGGTGAACTTGCCCTCGATGTCTTCGTAGCCACGGTCCATGTGATAGATGCGGTCGATGATGGTTTCGCCCTGCGCGGCCAGCGCGGCGATCACCAGCGATGCCGAGGCACGCAGATCGGTGGCCATGATCGGTGCGGCGGTCAGCGACTCCTTGCCGGTGATCACTGCGGTGTTGCCTTCGATGCGGATATCCGCACCCAGGCGCAGCAGTTCCTGCGCGTGCATGAAGCGGTTCTCGAAAATCGTTTCCTTGATCACGCCGACGCCCTCGGCCAGACAGTTGAGCGCCATGAACTGCGCCTGCATGTCGGTGGGAAATCCGGGATGCGGCATGGTGTGCAGGTTCACCGCCTTGGGGCGTCGGCCCTGCATGTCCACTTCGATGAAATCAACGCCAGTGCGAATGATCGCGCCGGCCTGCTGCAACTTGACCAAGACCGCGTCGAGCAAGCCCGGCTCGGTGCGAGTGACGCGCACGCGGCCGCGCGAGACCGCGCCGGCAACCAGAAACGTACCGGTCTCGATGCGGTCCGGCAG
>JBOICJ010000266.1:0-7763 GCA_050740035.1 Stenotrophobium sp.
GTTTCTGGCCGATGGCGAAGATGCCGGCGGGCGTGTCGAGCTTGTCGGCGAGCGCGACGACTTGACCTTCGCGTGTCGAGGGAGTTGGTGTGCCCTGCTGCGTCGGCAGGTAGTGTTCGCGAATCGCGCCCGCAACAGCGGCAGACTCGCCGGATTTCGCGGCGTAATAGCCGCCCATCAAGCCTTGAAGTTCGGGAAACTCGTAGACCATCTTGGTGACGAGATCGTTCTTGCACAGCTTGGCGGCGCGCTCAGTTGCAACGGGATCGATCTTCAGTGTGTTTGCAATATGAGCAGCGAGCTTGCCGATACGGCCTACCTTGTCGCCGATGCTCCCCAGTTCTTTCTGGAACGTCACTGTCGCCAGCTTGGCGCTATAGGCTTCCAGCGGCTGCTTGATATCCTGCTCCCAGAAAAACAGCGCATCGCTCAGGCGTGGGCGCACCACGCGCTCGTTGCCGGCGATGACCTGCGACACGTCTTTCGATTCGACGTTGCTGATGGTGATGAATACCGGCAGCAGCTTTTTCTGCGCGTCGAACACGGTGAAATAGCGCTGGTTGGTTTCCACCGTCGCGATGATGACTTCCGGCGGCAGTTGCATGAAGCGTTGTTCCATGCGACCGGAGATCACGACCGGCCATTCCACCAGCGCGGTGACTTCATCGAGCAGGTCTTCGGTGATGCGCGCCTGACCGCCGAGCTTGGCGGCCTCGGCTTCGAGCTGGCGTTTGATCTCGACCTTGCGCGAGATGACATCGGCCCAGACTTTAGCGTTCTTGAGCGCGGCTTCGTAGTCGGTGGGAGACTGCAGCTTGATCGCGGCGGGCGCATGGAAACGGTGGCCGTAAGTGACGCGGCCGCTGGCGAGGCCGAAACGGTGCAGCGGCACCACGTCATTGCCAAGCAGTGCGACCAGCCATTGCACCGGGCGCACAAAGGTTTCGCTGCCGGTACCCCAGCGCATGCGCTTGGGTACCAATTCATCCATCTGCTTGAGCGTTTCCTCGAAAATCTCAGGTATCAATTCGGCCGTGGCTTTGCCCGGTGCGCTCCTGGAGAAGTGCAGCTTGCCATCCTTCTGCCCGAGTTCCGCGAATTCGATGCCGCAGGACTTGGCGAAGCCCAGTGCCGCCGGCGTCGGCATGCCGTCTTTCAATGCAGCGGCCAGTGCCGGGCCGGTGCGGTCCAGATGTTGATCGGGCTGGTGATCCGCGACGCTTTCGATCAGCACGGCGATACGTCGCGGCGTTGCGAACATCTGCATGACACCGACGGCGATGCCGCACCTGCCCAGACCACCCGCGATGCCGTTGGCCAGGGCGCCAGCGAGCGGCACGACATAGCGCGCCGGCAGGTCTTCGGTGCCGATTTCGATGAGGAGCGGATAAGCAGCCATGAATGATTCTGTTGTGGTGTTGCAGGGGCCGGAAGGCCGGCCATTGTCCGTGAAGCGCGGCGGATCGCCAAATGGCACAGGGTGATGGCGGCTGGATATCGTCGCCATCACCAATCAGCCGCTAAGCATATTAATAGTTATTACATATTCAAATATAAAAACAATTTAATTGGATTAACCATTCTTCCTGGCCGATGATGCCGGTGCATACGGCGGCGCGCAGGGCATTGTCGCCCGATACGCAGGCGGATCGATCCAGGCAACCGAGAGGAGGGCAACATGAGTAACGACAAGAAGCTGACCACCAATGCGGGCTGTCCCGTGGCCCATAACCAGAATGTGATGACCGCGGGTCCGCGCGGGCCGCAGTTGTTGCAGGATGTCTGGTTCCTCGAAAAGCTCGCGCATTTCGATCGCGAAGTGATCCCCGAGCGGCGCATGCATGCCAAGGGCAGCGGCGCATACGGCACCTTCACCGTGACCCACGACATCACGAAATACACGCGCGCCAAAATCTTCTCGAAAGTCGGCAAGAAGACCGATCTGTTCGCGCGCTTCACCACCGTTGCCGGCGAGCGCGGCGCGGCCGACGCCGAGCGCGATATCCGCGGCTTCGCCGTCAAGTTCTACACCGAGGAAGGCAATTGGGATCTGGTGGGCAACAACACGCCGGTGTTTTTCCTGCGCGATCCGCTGAAGTTTCCGGATCTCAACCATGCGGTGAAACGCGATCCGCGCACCAACCTGCGCAGCGCGAAAAACAATTGGGATTTCTGGACCTCGCTGCCCGAGGCGCTGCATCAGGTCACCATCGTCATGAGCGACCGCGGCCTGCCGGCCAGCTATCGTCACATGCACGGCTTCGGTTCGCACACTTTCAGTTTCATCAATGCGAAGAACGAGCGCTACTGGGTAAAGTTTCACCACGTCTGCCAGCAGGGCATCAAAAATCTCACCGACGCCGAGGCCGAGGCGATCGTTGGCAAGGACCGCGAGAGCCATCAGCGCGACCTGTTCGACGCCATTGAGCGCGGCGACTTTCCGAAATGGAAGCTGTTCGTGCAGATCATGCCGGAACAGGATGCGGCGAAAGTCCCGTATCACCCTTTCGACCTGACCAAGATCTGGCCCAAGGCCGATTATCCGCTGATCGAGGTCGGCGAGTGGGCACTGAACCGCAATCCCGAAAATTTTTTTGCCGAAGTGGAGCAGTCAGCCTTCAACCCCGCCAGCATCGTGCCGGGCATCGGTTTCTCGCCGGACAAGATGTTGCAAGGACGTCTGTTTTCCTACGGCGACGCGCAGCGCTATCGCCTCGGCGTCAACCATCACCTGATTCCGGTCAATGCGGCGCGCTGCCCGGTGCACAGCTATCACCGCGACGGCGCCATGCGCGTGGACGGCAACCACGGCGGCACGCTGGGTTACGAGCCGAACAGCGAGGGCCAATGGCGCGAGCAGCCCGATTTCGCCGAGCCGCCGCTGAGCCTCGACGGCGCGGCGGATCACTGGAATCATCGCGAGGATACCGATTACTACTCGCAGCCCGGCGCGCTGTTCCGTTTGATGAAACCGGCGCAGCGCAAGGCTCTGTTCGAGAACACCGCACGTTCGGTCGGAGGCGCGCCACGCGCGATCCAGATTCGCCATATCGGTCATTGCCTCAAGGCTGATCCGGCCTATGGCAAGGGTGTGGCCGATGCGTTGGGCATCGCACTGGCAGACGTTCCGGCCTGAGCGCGCGCGTAAGGAGAAATCGATATGTCAGTTCAAGTGCTCTACACCGCGCATGCAGTGGCCTCGGGCGGCCGTAACGGTCACACGGAAACCCGCGACGGACTGGTCAAGGCCGATCTTTCCGTGCCCAAGGCGATGGGTGGACCCGGCAAGCCCGGCACGACCACACCGGAAGACCTTTTCGCCGCCGGTTACGCGGCTTGCTTCTGCAGCGCGGTCGATTTCGTCGCCACGCAGATGAAACTCAAGCCGACTTCACTGGAAGTCGAAGCGGCGGTCGGCATCGGCAAAGACGACACCGGCTTTGGCCTCAAGGTCGATCTGGTGGTTTGGGTCAGTGGCCTGTCCGAGGCCGACGCGCGGAAGATCGTCGAAACCGGCCACCAGTTCTGTCCGTATTCCAAAGCGACGCGCAACAATATCGAGGTCGGTCTCAAGACCATTGTGGTCTGAGGTTTACCGCTTTACGCAGACGGGATGCCCGGTTGCGGTGCGAAGAACGGCAGATGAATTTCGCGGAAGGCCAGCAGCGCCTCGCAGCGCGCGACCTGCCGCATCAGTGCCGGGTAGTGCGCGGGATTGAGCGCGAGCGCCTCGTGCAGGAACGTGGCAGCGGCGGTGACGGTAACGTCGGCCTGTGTCATCCGCGCGCCGAGCAGCCAGCCGTTGTCGTCGAGGCTGGCGGCGTAGCGGTTGAGTTCGGCGAGGGCGTCTTCCATCTGCGACTGGCAACGCTCGACCCAGGGGGCGTGGCGCTTGTCTTCGGGGCGAAAGGCGACTTCATAAAGCTGCGCCACGCCCTTCTCGGCGGCGCCGATGGCGATCGCCATTAGCTTGAGCGCCTGCCGGCGTTCGGCCCCGCCACCCGGCAGCAGTGCCCGCGCGTGTCCGACGCTGTCGTCCAGGTAGTCGAGAATGGCCGAGGATTCGATCAACATTTCGCCGTCGTCGAGCACCAGCGTCGGCACCCGGCCCAGCGGGTTATAGCGGCGAATCTCGGCCTGATCCCTGCCCACCGACCAGTTGCGATGTTCAAACGGCATGTCGAGCAGGCGCATGCTGACTGCGACGCGGCGCACGAACGGCGAGTCGAACATGCCGATCAGGACCATGCGACGTTCTTCGCCGCAGGCAACGGCGCAAAGCCTGCGATTCTGGCCCTTGCATTGAAATACACCTCGGCGCAGAGCCGCGCCAGGGTACGCACGCGCAGGATATAAGCCTGGCGCTCGGTGACGCTGATGGCGGAACGCGCGTCGAGCAGGTTGAACGCATGCGAGGCTTGCAGCACACGCTCATAAGCGGGCAGCGGCAGATTTTTTTCGATGAGGCGATTGCACTCGCGTTCGGCGACGTTGAAATGCTCGAACAGTGCGGCGGTGTCGGCGTGCTCGAAGTTGTAGGCCGACTGCTCGACTTCATTCTGGTGATAGACGTCGCCGTAAGTGACGACACGGCCACCAACATCGGACCACACGAGGTCGTAGATGCTTTCCTTGCCTTGGATGTACATCGCCAGGCGCTCAAGACCGTAGGTGATTTCGCCCGCGACCGGCCGACACTCGATGCCGCCGACCTGCTGGAAGTAGGTGAACTGCGTGACTTCCATGCCGTTGAGCCAGACCTCCCAGCCGAGTCCACAGGCGCCGAGCGTCGGCGATTCCCAGTTGTCCTCGACGAAGCGGATGTCGTGTGTCAGCGGATCAAAGCCCAGCATGCGCAGCGAGTCCAGATACAACTGCTGGATGTTCGGTGGCGACGGCTTCATCAGCACCTGAAACTGATAGAAGTGCTGGAGACGATTCGGGTTTTCGCCGTAACGGCCATCGGTGGGGCGGCGGCTCGGCTGCACGTAGGCGGCGTTCCACGGCTCCGGGCCGATGGCGCGCAGGAACGTGGCGGGATGGAAAGTGCCGGCGCCGACTTCCATGTCCAGCGGTTGCACGATCACGCAGCCGTGGCTGGCCCAGAACTGCTGGAGTGCGAGGATGAGATTCTGAAAGGTCACGGCCGGGTTTGTCGTTCGGAAACTGCGCGAGTATAGCGAACCGTGGCAGCCTGGGACCGCGATTCAGGCCTGGGTATCGGCCTTGACCTTGATGATGCGCTCGACGTAGTTGCGCGATTCGTCCGGCGCCTGCTGCAGTGTGGCGCGCCAGCCGACGGTTTCCGGCGGCGCCGCGCGGATCACCCGCAGCATGCGGCTGTAGCCGGAGTTGTAACTGGCGAACGACAGATACAGGCGGGCGTGATCCGGGTAGATGCGGATCGCCGGCTTGTTGTAGATGTAGGCCATGTGGGTGATGCCGGCGGCGATGTTCCAGCGCGGCGAGTGCAGTTCGACGATCTCGGGGTGGCGTTTGCGGATGTCGCCGAACGTGCGCGGCTTGATCTGCATCAGGCCGACGGCGCCGGCGCTGCTGCGCGCTTTTGGCTTGAGCGTCGATTCGACGATCGCCTGCGCCTTGAACCAGCGCCAGTCGAAACCCACGCCGAAACAGTGCTTGGTGTACTTGCGGAAATACTGATCGAAGCGGGTGGTCCACTTGCCCTGGGCCGAGGACTCGGTTTGATCCTGCTCCTCGGCCGGATCCATGTCGTCGTCGACCGGCTCGGCCTTTTTCGACGCCGACGCAACCGCAGGCGGCGCCGTCTGCGGTGCAGGGGTAATCGGTTCGGGCCGGTGCCGTGCATGCGCGATGTCGATCTTGTGCGGGCGATGCCCGGCATCGCTGGGCCAGTAAGTGGCGACCAGATCGATCGTCCCGATCAAGGCCGCCATGGCCAGCAGCGGCGGCAACAACCCACGCCCGGCGTGCATGACAGGCCCGCTAGTTGAGGCTCAGCCCGATGACCAGGCCCATGCCGACGCCGACGGCGATGAACAGGCCCATCAGGGCCAGGCCGACGGCGATGTTGCCTTTTTGCAGTTCGACGCGGATATCGAAGCCTGCCACGTTCATGAACACCCGGTAGGCCAGCCAGCCGCCCACCAGCATGAGCAGGCCGCCCAGGGCCGCATAGATGAAGTTCAGCACGATCGGATCAAGTTGCATGGCCGCCCCCGGCTTGATTTTCGTGCGGTCATTATGTCGGCTGATGCCCGTTAATGCTACGTTCATCTGCCGTGGGCAGACTGGGTGGGCAATGCGACGGGGTGGTTGTGTCGAGACTGGGTCGCCGCTAGATTGGTGGAGCCGCAGTTTCAGGGAGCAGGGCGACGATGGCGGCCTACGGCCATCAACATACTTTTGAGGAGTACAAGAATGAAGAAATTACTACTGGCCGCCTGTCTGGCAACGATGGCGTTTACGCAGGTCTATGCCAACGACACCAGCGCCAAGACCGGCAAGACGCTGACCAACCAGCAACAGAAGATGAAGGATTGCAATGCCGAGGCCAAGACCAAGGCGCTCAAGGGCGCCGACCGCAAGGCGTTCATGAAGACCTGCCTGAAGAAGGACGGCGCTGCCAAAGCCGAGTCCGCAGCACCGGCGGCTGCGGCCGCTCCCGCCGAAGCCGCGGCCAAGACCGACAAGCGCGCCGCGCAGAAGGAAAAGATGAAGACCTGCAATGCCGACGCCAAGACCAAGGCGCTCAAGGGCGCCGACCGCAAGGCGTTCATGAAGACCTGCCTCAGCGCCGGTTGATCGCATGACCTCCGCCCGCCTCCGGCAACGGGGGCGGGTTTTTTAATGCCCGCCTGTGTGGATGTATTGAACCTTGAGGCCGGAGATTCCGGGTATCATGTGCGCCGTTTCGTTCCTCCAGCTGCTTTGGCACGCTTCGTGCTGAATTTCGGTGCATCGCTGGCGGACAGTGTTGGCGACCCATCCATACCTGTAGCAGGAGAAACCCATGTCGGGTAAAGACGTTTTAAAGATGATTCAGGAAAAGAGTGTGAAGTTCGTTGACTTCCGCTTTTGTGATACGCGCGGCAAGGAGCAGCACGTCACCGTGCCGGCTCATTCGGTCGACGAGAGCCTGTTCACCGACGGCAAGATGTTCGACGGTTCATCGATCGCCGGCTGGAAAGGCATCAATGAGTCCGACATGATCCTGATGCCGGAACCGGCCACCGCCTTCATCGATCCGTTCTTTGAGGACGTCACGCTGGTGCTGACCTGCGACGTCATCGAACCCGCCACCATGCAGGGCTACGGCCGCGACCCGCGTTCGCTGGCCAAGCGCGCCGAGGCCTACCTGAAGAGCACCGGCATCGCCGACACCGCCTTCTTCGGCCCGGAAAATGAATTCTTCGTGTTCGACAGCATTCGCTGGGATTCCGGCCTGAAAGGCTGCTTTGTCGAGATCGATGCCGAGAACGCGTCGTGGAATTCCGGCAAGGCTTATGAAGCGGGCAACACCGGTCATCGTCCGGGCGTCAAGGGCGGTTACTTCCCGGTGCCGCCGGTCGATGCGCTGCAGGACATCCGTTCGGCCATGTGCGAGACGCTGGAAGCGGTTGGCATGGTCACCGAAGTGCATCACCACGAAGTCGCCACCGCCGGCCAGTGCGAAATCGGCGTCAAGTTCGGCACCCTGGTGCAGAAGGCCGACGACGTGCTCAAGCTCAAGTACGTGGTGCAGAACGTCGCCCACAGCTTCGGCAAGACCGCGACCTTCA
>JBOICJ010000267.1:0-6366 GCA_050740035.1 Stenotrophobium sp.
TGGTATAAAGCGCGCCCTAAGTACGCCAGCCATGGGGCTGGCTTGCCTGTTTTTGAGGTTTTGAACATGTCTAAAGTCTGTCAGGTCACCGGCAAGCGGCCGCTGGTTGGCAACACGGTTTCGCACGCCAATAACAGGCATCGCCGCCGTTTCGAACCGAATCTGCATACCCACCGCTTCTGGCTGGAAACCGAAAAGCGCTTCGTGTCGCTGCGCGTTTCCGCCAACGGCATGCGCACCATCGACAAGAAGGGCGTCGAGGCCGTGGTGGCCGCGATCCGCGCCCGCGGCGAGAAGGTCTAAATCATGGCAAGCAGAAAACGCGACCGCGAAAAAATCCGTCTGGTGTCGACCGCCGACACCGGCTATTTCTACACCACCACGAAAAATCGCAAGAACACGCCTGACAAGTTCGAGTTCAAGAAGTACGATCCTGTTGCGCGCAAACATGTGGTATTCAAGGAAGCCAAGATCAAGTAAGCACTTGGCATCTTAGAAAGCCCGCTTATGCGGGCTTTTTTATGTTCACAATTCGGCACGTGGTATTCCGTTTTCGAGACCGGGTCCCGCTATGACGCAAGCCGCACGCGACACTGACGAAAGCCGCCCGCATCACCGCAATCTCGATCAGGCGAGGAAGCAGGTGATCGACCTGCTGTCGCGGCAGGCGGAGGAACGCGGGCTGGTCAAGGGCGCCGAAACCCGCAATGCCGACGCCGGCGCGCAACTGGTGACGCGCCAGCAGCAGACCGAACTGGCGCAGCGGCTGGCGCAATTTCATCCTGCCGATATCGCCGTCGTGCTGGAAAGCCTGGAGCCCGAAGCGCGGCAGATGGCCTGGCTGCTGGTCGCGCCGGAAGTGCGCGGCGCGGTGCTGCTGGAGATTTCCGAGGCCGTGCTGCGCAGCCTGTCCGAGGATCTGCGCGCCGATGAAATCGCCGCCGCGATCCGCAACCTCGAAGCCGACGACATCGCCGATCTGCTGGAGTCGCTGCCCGGGGAAACCGCGCAGGCGGTGCTGCAGCGATTGGATCGTGAGGACCAGGACGAAGTCCGCACGGTGCTGTCGTTCTCCGAGGACAGCGTCGGCGCGATGATGGACACGCAGTTCGTCACCGTGCGCGAGTATTCGACGCTGGAGGCGGTGCAGCGTCTGCTGCGCCGCCGCCGCAACGATCTGCCGGAGGAAAACACCGACCTGATCGTGGTCGACCGCACGAGCCGCCTGCAGGGCATGTTGCCTTTGCAGGAACTGGTGCTGGGCGAGCCGGAGCAGCAGGTGCACGAGCTGATGACCCGCGAGCCGACCTATTTCTACACCGACGATCCGGTGCGCGAGGCGGTCACGGCGTTTGAAAAGTACGACCTGCTGTCGGCACCCGTGGTCAATATCCACCGCCAGGTCGTCGGGCGCATCACGGTCGATGCGGTGCTCGACGAGATCAGCGAACGCGCCGATAGCGAGAGTCTGCGCCAGGCCGGCTTGTCGCATCACGAGGATCTGTACGGTTCGATCGTCAAGAGCGGCCGCAACCGCTGGCCGTGGATCGGCCTGAATCTGGTGACGTCGTTTGCGTCAACGCGTGTGATCGGCGTGTTCGACGCCGTGATCATGCAGTTCGCCGCGATCGCGACGCTGATCCCGATCGTCGCCTCCCTCGGCGGCAACACCGGCACGCAGACTATGGAGCTGGTGATCCGCGCGATGGCGCTGGACCAGCTCGGCCCGTCGCAGCTGCGCAGGACGTTTACCAAGGAGACCCTGGTAGCCCTGCTCAATGGCTCGATCTGGGGCGCGGCACTGGGCGCGATGACTTACGCCCTCTACGAACAATGGAAGCTGTCGCTGGTGATTTATGCGGCGATGGTGGTGGAACTGGTGGTGGCGGCGGTGGCCGGCGTCGCCATCCCGGTCATGCTCAAGCGCCTGGGCCGCGATCCGGTGATGGGCTCGGCGGTGATTCTGACGGCGACCACCGATTCCGTCGGCTTCTTCATATTCCTGGGCTTGGCGGCGATGGTGCTGCTCTGACCCCGTCATTGCCGTCACCATCCCTATCCCTTAGATTGCCCGTCCCATGACCGAATCCGATGTGACCATTCCCGCCCTGGCGCAGGCCATGATCGCCGCCGGGCAGTTGTTTCACCGGCGCGGCTGGGTGCCGGCGACCGGCGGCAATTTTTCGGCGCGGTTGAATGCCGGGCAGATGCTGATTACCGCCTCGGGCGGACACAAGGGCGAATTGCGCGAAGCCGATTTTCTGGTGGCGACGCTAACCGGACAGCCGCTCGACGCCACGCGCAAGGCATCCTACGAAACCCTGCTGCACTCGCAGCTTTACCGGCACGATGCCGGCATCGGTTGCGTGCTGCATACGCATTCGGTGGCCAATACCGTGCTGTCGCGGCGTTTGCAGAATGTGCGCCTGTGCGGCTATGAACTGCTCAAGCTGTTGCCGGACGTCAGCACGCATGACGTCAGCGTCGATGTGCCGGTATTCGCCAACGATCAGGATATCGCACGGCTGGCCGCGCGCGTCGACGACTACATGCGCGAACATGCGCAGACGCCGGCCTATCTGATTGCCGGTCACGGTCTATACGCCTGGGGCGCGACGGTGGCGCAGGCGCGGCACCGGGTCGAGGCGCTGGAGTTCATGTTCGACTGCGAACTTGAGGAACTGAAATGAGTGAACTGAAAATTTATGCCGACCATCAACCCGCGCAGCCGTTGCAGGTGCTGACGCAGTACGAGGCGATCCGCGACGCGCTGGCTGAAATCGGCGTCGGATTCGAGCGCTGGCAGGCCAGCCAGCAGCTGGCGGCCGATGCCAGCCAGGAACAGATCCTCGCCGCGTACCGCGAGCCGATCGATCGCCTGATGCGCCAGCATGGCTTCAAGTCGGCGGACGTGATCAGCCTCACCGAAGATCACCCGCAGAAAGATGCGATGCGCGACAAATTCCTGCACGAACACACGCACGACGATTTCGAGGTGCGTTTCTTCGTCGAGGGCGAGGGCGTGTTCTACATCCGCAGCAACGGCAAGGTCTACGCCACACTGTGCCAGCGCAACGACCTGCTCAATCTGCCGGCGCATTACACCCACTGGTTCGACATGGGTCCGCAGCCGCGGATCAAGGCGATACGCCTGTTCACCACGCCGGAAGGCTGGGTGGCGATGTTCACCGGCGACGACATCGCCGACCGGTTTCCCAAGCACACCAACACCTGGACCAAGGCGGCGTGATCAAAGCCATTCTCACCGACATCGAAGGCACCACATCCTCAATCGATTTCGTGCATCAGACACTGTTCCCCTACGCAAAATCGCACCTGCGCGGGTTTCTGCGCGAACACGCGGGGGATGAAACGGTGCAACGGCATTTGCAGGAGGTCGAGCGCGAGCAGGGCCGCACGCTGTCGCTGGATGCGGCTGCCGACGTGCTCGAAAGCTGGATTGCGCAAGACAGGAAAATCACCGTGCTGAAAGAGTTGCAGGGCCTGGTCTGGCAGCAGGGCTATGCCAGCGGCGCGCTCAAGGGTCACGTCTATGCCGACACGCCGGAATACTTGCGGCGCTGGCACGCGCAGGGCCTGAGTCTGTACGTGTATTCCTCCGGCTCGGTGACGGCTCAGAAACTGATTTTCGGACATACCGACTACGGCGATCTCACGCCGTTGTTCTCTGGTTATTTCGACACGCGCATCGGTGGTAAGCGCGAGCAGGCTTCGTATCAGGCGATTTTGCAGCAGGTCGGATTGCCGGGCGCGCAGGTGCTGTTCCTGTCCGATATCGGCGAAGAACTCGACGCTGCGCGCGGTGCCGGCCTGCGCACCTGCCAGTTGCTGCGCGACGACAAGGCGGTTGTGTCGCCAGGTCATACGCAGGCGCGTGATTTTTCGCAGGTGCAAATCTGATTTCCGCGTCACCCGCTCGCCCGGTTTGGCAGGAAATTAATGTTATATATTATATACTTATATATAACATAGTACATAAAATATAACAACCATACAATCTGAATCAGGCACAGCGGGTGGCCGTTTTCCGGCCGTCTCTCAGGGAATGCGGGCTATCATCGGATCATGCCAAACGCAGTGATAGATTGGTCGGCGGTCGAGCTTGTCCTGCTGGACATGGACGGCACCGTGCTCGATCTCGCCTACGACAATTACTTCTGGGGCGAACTGCTGCCACAGCGCTACGCGCAGCTGCACGGTCTGACGCTGGAGCAATCGCGGCGCGAACTGGAACCGAAATTCACCGCCGTGCAGCACACGCTGCCGTGGTACTGCACCGACTACTGGAGCGCACAGACCGGCCTGAATCTGGCGGCGCTCAAGCGCGAGACGCGCCATCTGATCGGGCCGCTGGCCGGGTCGGTCGAGTTCCTGCACGCGGTGCGCAACAGCGGCCGTCCGATCTGGCTGGCGACCAATGCGCATCGCGACAGTTGGACGCTGAAACTGGAACACACGGGCCTTGCGACTCTGTTCGACCGCATCGTCTGCTCGCATGATTACGGCGTGCCCAAGGAAGACCCGCGCTTCTGGCACACGCTACAGGCACGGCATCCTTTTGCGCCGGCGCGCGCGCTGTTCGTCGACGACAGCCTGCCGGTGCTGCGCGCGGCGCGTGAACACGGCATCGGTCAGGTGGTCGCGATCAGCCATCCGGACAGCCAGCAGCCGCCGCGTGAAATCGAGGATTTTCCAGCGGTGCCGCGTCTGCTGTCGCTGCTGGACACGCGGGTCGGTACTGCCGCATGGAATCGGGAGATGAAACGATGAACGTGATTTTGATTGCTGCGCTGCTGACCGCGCTGGGCCTGTTGCTCTGGACGCTGAGCCTGCGGCGGCGCCTGCAGCGGCTGGAAGCGACGACCCGTGAATTGCTCGCCGAACTGGGCGCGCAGCCTGCCGCACTCAAGCAGGAATTGGCCGCGGTCAAGCCGATGCTGCTCACCGTCGAAATCCTCAACCCGATGGAACTGGCGCGCAAGGAGTCGTGGTTCGCCGGCGCGTTCGGCAGCATCACGCCGCAGCTGGTGCAGCAGATCGTCTACCGGCGCACGCGCACGATCATGCTTGGCATGCTCGATCAGTTCCACGTCAAGGCCGAGGTCAGGCTGCGTGCCGGCAAATAGTCTGGCTGCGGTGCTGCTGGCCGCACTGCTGCTGACGGCAGGCGTGTGCGCGGGGTTGTGGCGGCGCATGGCGTCGCTGCAGCGCACGCAATTCCGCCTGCGCAGCCGCTGCGAGGAACTGCGCCGCATCGCCGAGGCGCGCGAGCAGTTGGCCGCAGCTCAGGCGGCGGCAGAGATCGCGGTGCAGGGCGGCACCGCCACCGTGCGCGCGATCCACAAGGGCATCGCCGCGATTCCCTTCACCATCCTCGAAAACATCCCGGCGACGCGCGACACCACGCGTCAGGTGCGGCGTATCCACGATGCCATTTCCGAAGGGATATACAGCGGCATCACCATCGGCAACAAGCTGCTCGGCCATGCGGCGCGCAGTGCGATCAAGCCGCCGGGAGTGCCATCGACGCCAGGGCCATCAAAGCAACCGGACGGCGACAAGCAAGGTTGAAGGAATCTCGACGGTATTGACAGGTCGATGGTGCGGCAAGTCAAAATGGGCGGTAGCCAATAACGTCAAACAAAGGGGAATCCACATGCCATTGCCGAGTAAAGAAGGCCTAATTTTGCGGACTGCGGACTGCGGACTGCGGACTGCGGACTGCGGACTGCGGACTGCGGACTGCGGATAAGCCGTCGCGAGCGGGGCTAGTTCCACGGATTCACTTATCGACGCTGCTGGGCCTTCCGGCGCTGTTCGTCGCATTGACCGCGCATGCGGGCAGCATGACGGGAGCCGCGCTATATACCTTCGGTAGTTCAGCAACGGATGGATCAAGCCCGTTCAGTCTGGTGCAGGGCGGCGACGGCAATTTCTATGGCACCACCGTCTACGGCGGCACAAGCTCACAGGGCGCGATTTTCAAGGTGACCGCCGCGGGAGCTGAGACCATTCTGCATTCGTTCGGCGGCCAGCCCGATGGTTCGGGGGCGCTCGACAGCAAACTCATACGCGGCAGCGATGGCAATTTCTACGGCGTGACCGCGTTGGGCGGGGTGAAAGGCGAGGGCACGGTTTTTGAGGTCACGCCCACAGGCGATGAGACCGTGCTGTATTCCTTCGGCAGCAATGGCACAAAGGATGCCGGATTACCCAACAGTCTGGTGCAGGGCCGCGACGGCAATTTCTATGGAACCGCCGGCGGCGGAGTCAATGGTCTCGGCGCTATCTTCAAGATCGTCCCGTTGCCGGTGCCCGTGGAGTCGGTGGTGTATTCGTTTGGAA
>JBOICJ010000268.1:0-6573 GCA_050740035.1 Stenotrophobium sp.
GCTGGTTTTCATCTCGCAGGCAGTCGCCCGCTGCCGCCGGCATTGCAGTCGGTATACATCGACGTGATCGCGCCTTATGAAGTGTCGGAGCCGCCGGTGGAGGTGGCGTTGCGCGCGCTGATCCAGCGGCGCGGGGGCACCGTGTTGGATCATGCGAACGGCGCCAGTGCCGTGATCCGGCTGTCCAACATCAGCGAGACCCAGCAGACGATGGCGGTGGGTCCCGACGGCAAGGCGCTGGAATATCAGCTGCTGACCTCGGTGAATTACACCGTGTTTAACGACAAGCAGTTGCTGGTGGCGCCGGGCGTGATTACGTCGTCACGCGTCTATAGTTTTGACCCGACGCATGTGCTGGCCAACGACGCCGAGGAGGCGCATCTGCGCGAATACATCCAGAACGATCTGGCGGATTTGCTGCTGCTGCGGTTTGATGCCGTGCTCAGCCGCACGGACACGGCGCCGGCGCCGGTTACGGCAGTTGCCGTGCCAGCAGGCTCACCGGGTGCAGCACCGGCACCTTGAGTCCGGCGCGGCGCAGGCCGCCCGCCAGATGCAGCGCGCAGCCGATGTTGCTGCTGACGATGAAGTCCGGCGATTGCGCGCGTGCCGCGTCGAGTTTCGGTTGCAGCAAGGCGTCGGCGGTTTGCGGTTGCGTGATGAAATAACTGCCGGCCGCGCCGCAGCACGCGGCGCTGCGATCCAGTTCCATGAGCTCCAGTTGCGGAATTTTTTGCAGCAGCGTCTGCATGCTGCCTGAGGTTTTCATCACATTGCGCAACGTGCAGGGCGTGTGCAGCAGCACTCGCGCCTTCAGCGGTCGCAGCCGCAGGTCCGCGGGCCAGTTCGCGAGCAGGTAGGCGCCGATATCCTCGACGCGCAGGGAAAACGGCGCGGCGTCGGGTCCGGCGATATCGGGGTAATCCTTTAGCGTTGCGCCACAGCCACTGGCACAACTGAGGATGCGGTTGTCGCTGTCGCCGAAGGCGTGCAGATTTTTCCGTGCGAGCCTGGCCGCATCGGCCGGCAGGCCGGCGTGCTGATGCAGTGCGCCGCAGCAACCTTGATTCCTGGGAACGTCGACGCCGACACCCAGATGTTGCAGGACGCGAATCGCGTCTTCGAGCGTCCGGCGGTCGGCCAGTTCGCCGGTGCAGCCGGTGAACAGCATGATGCGTTGGCGACTGCCGGCGCTCGGCGCCGCGCGCAGGGGCCGTGGCCAGGCGAGTGCCGGCAACAGCGACTCCAGTCGCGCCAGCCGGGTTTTTCCCAGCAGCTGCGTGCGGCGCAGCAGCCATTGCAGGCCCGAACGCTGGTACAGCCACAGCAGTACGCCGACGCTGCGGCGCGCCGGGCGATGAGCGAGCCAGAAGCCGATGCGGCGCGCACTGCGGGCTTGTTGCGGCCGCTGAGGCGTCAGCAGTGCGTGGCCGGCGTCGATCAATCGTCCATACGGAACTTGGGCCGGGCATACCGCCTCGCAGGCGCGGCAGGACAGGCAGCCATCGAGATGGGTTTCCAGCGTGGCGCTTTGAGCGATCATGCCGGTGGCCAGTCCCTGCATGAGCATGATGCGGCCGCGCGGCGAGTCGCCCTCGTGACGCGTGAGTTGATACGTCGGGCAGTGCGGCAGGCACAGGCCGCATTTCACGCAGAGGTCGGCGTCAGCCAGCGGGAAAGGCGCGGTGGGAATTTGCATCCTCGCTATATTGAACTGCGGCCCCGCCCGACGGAAGGGGAATTTGCGCCGGCAATTCCCTAGAATGCAGGCACATTCATATCGACGGAGGTTGTGGCGTGATGAAATTTGCAATGACGGTGCTTGCAGCGGGACTGGCGATGCCGATGATGGCGCAGGCGGCGGCCAATGGTTTTTCCGGCGAGGCGAGTCTGGGGTATCTGTCCACCAACGGCAATTCCAAGACCAGTTCGCTGAATGCCAAACTGGGACTGACCTATACCCAGACGCAATGGAAGAACGCGTTTGTCGCGACCGCACTGGGCGCTTCGGAGCGCGCCGCTTCCACCGCCGAGCGCTACACCGCCGACGACCAGTACAACTACAACCTGACGACGCTGGACTATCTCTACGCCAACGCCAACTACGTCAAGGATCTGTTCGACGCCGTCGGCCAGCGCACCACCGAGGCGGTCGGTTATGGCCGCCATATCCTGACCGGCCCGGTGCATACCCTCGACGCGCAGATCGGTGCCGGTGCGCAGCAGACCCGGCTCAATGTCACCGACGAACGCACCAGCGACGCCATCGTGCAGCTGGGGGCGAAGTATGCATGGAAGATTTCCGATACCAGCACCTTCAGCGAGACCGCCAAGATCGAGTCCGGTGCGTCCAACACCTTCAGTGAATCCGTGACCGAGCTGAAGATGAACATCGTCGGCAATCTGTTTGCCGGTCTGTCGTATACGCTGCGCCATAACTCGATCGTGCCGGCGGGCACCGGCAAGACCGACACGGTGACCGCGGCCAATATCGCCTACACTTTCGGCGCCAAGTAATGAGCTATTACCAGCACCATGTTTTCTTCTGCTGCAACCAGCGCGAACCCGGCGACGCGCGCGGCTGCTGCAACGACAAGGGCGCGACCCGCGTGCGCGATTACGCCAAGAAGAAGATCAAGGCGCTGGGACTGGCCGGCGCCGGCCGGGTCCGCATCAACCTGGCGGGCTGTCTCGACCGCTGCGAACAGGGGCCGGTGCTGGTCGTGTATCCGGAAGAAGTCTGGTACACCTACATCGACGAAGAAGATATCGACGAGATCATCAGCGAGCATCTCCAGAACGGCCGCGTGGTCGAGCGGCTGCGGCTGAAGTGAAGTCGCATGATTCGTGAAGTGCTGAAGATGGGCGATCCGCGACTATTGCGCGTCGCTGAGCCGGTGACGACGCTCGATACGCCGGAGTTGCACGCGCTGATCGCCGACATGTTCGACACCATGCACGCGCTCGATGGCGCTGGTCTGGCGGCGCCGCAGATCGGCGTCAACCTGCGCGTGGTGATTTTCGGTTTCGCCAGCAGTCCGCGCTATCCCGACGCGGCGGCGGTGCCGGAGACGGTACTGATCAATCCGGTACTGACGTTCCTCGACGAGGAACTGGAAGACGGCTGGGAGGGCTGTCTGTCGGTGCCCGGTCTGCGTGGTGTGGTGCCGCGCTACCAGCGGCTTCGCTATCGCGGGGTCGACCCGCAGGGCAACGTCATCGACCGCAGCGTCGATGGCTTTCATGCGCGCGTGGTGCAGCACGAGTGCGATCATCTCGACGGCATTCTCTATCCGATGCGGGTGCGGGATTTTTCCCGTTTTGGCTTTACCGAGGTACTGTTTCCAGAGCTAGTGGGGCAGGCGGACGATTGAATCTCCGATGAGGCGGCATGCTTCGTCCTAAGCACACCCTCACCCGGCGCTATCGCGCCGACCTCTCCCGGAGGGAGAGGTAAGCAAACACTGCCCTCTCCGCGGGGGAGCTACCCATCAAAGAGTGGAAAGTGTTTTTACCTCGCCCTTTGGGAGAGGTCGCGCCGTAGGCGCGGGTGAGGGAAGCTTCAAAATCGAGCAACTGCCGGATATACCTCAAAGAATCGGCGTGGTGATGTGCAGCGGGTTTTCGCTGCCCTTGGGCAACTGCGGCGTTTGCAGTGGCGGTTCGGCCAGTTCGGGCTTGGCCTTGGCCGGGGCGCCGTTGGTGATCCAGGTCAGCATGTCGTAGAAGGTGCGGACGTTGCCGACGTAGGTCACGGTCTCGTAGCCGCGAGCATAGCCGTGGCGCGTGCGACTGTACCAGCGCGCCTGTGTCAGCAGCGGCAGGCTGTTGCGGACATCGAGCCAGTGATTCGGGTTGCCGCCGACTTCGCGCGTCAGCACGCGCGCGTCGAGCAGATGGCCGAGGCCGATGTTGTACGCGGCCAGCGCCATCCAGGCGCGGTCGGGGTCCTTGATCGAATCCGGCAGCTGATCGAGTATTTGCGTGTAATAGAGCGCGCCGCCAAAAATACTCTGGGTCGGGTCTTCGCGGTCTTGCACGTTGAGGAAATTGGCGGTATCGAGCGTCAGCATCATCAGGCCCTTTACGCCGGTCGGACTGACCGCCTCCGGGTCCCACTGCGATTCCTGGTAGCCCATCGCCGCCAGCAGGCGCCAGTCGACGCCGTATTTCTTGCCGGCCGCCATGAACGCCGCACGGTATTTCGGCAGGCGGCTCTGTACCTGCGACGCCAGCGTCACGGCGCCGAAATAATTGATGCGCTCGACGTGTCCGAAATAGCGGTCGCGCAGCCGCGCCAGGGTTTTGCCGCTGATGCCGGCGATGTAGGTCTGGACGGCGCCGAACAGGCTGTCGTCGCCATCGCGCGGCAAGGCCCAGGCCAGGTCCTGCGCGTCGGCCAGATCGAAGGCGACGCGCAGCCGCGGGTAGTAGCGCTGGTTGATGGCGATGATGTCGGAATTGGCGATGGTGTATTGCAACTGGCCGTTGGCGACTTCGTAGAGCAGTTGCTCGGTTTCCTGATCGTCGGTTTCATCCCAGCTCAGATTCGGATACTGCTTTTTCAACGACTCCAGGCGTTCGGCATGTACGCTGTCGCTGACCACGGTGAGCTTGCCGTGCAGATCCGCCAGACTCGATGGCCGCGGATCGCCCATGCGATAAACCAGCTGCGGTTTGACCGTCAGCAGCGACTGCGAGAAACGCACGCGCTGCTCGCGGGCCGGGCTGACCGCAAGCCCGGCGGCGGCCATGTTGGCGCGGCCGTCCTCGACCATCTCGATCGCCTCCTGCGGGCTCTGCGCGACGATCATGTCGAGCTTGACGCCCAGATGATCGGCGAAGCCCTGGGCCAGATCGTAGTCGTAACCCAGCGCGCCCTTGGCGCCGAAGTAATAGGTCGTCGGGCTGTTGATGGTGGCGACCTTGAGGACGCCCTGCGCCCTGATCTGCGTCAGCACATCCTTGTGCGGCGAACAGGTCGAGAGCACCACCAGCAGCAGCGTCGCCACCAGCAGGCCAAGATTTCTCTTGAGCGCCTGCGGGTTCGAGCGGTAGGCCAGGATGCGCGCAGCTGCAGGTTTCATTGATTGGTTACGCCCCTCCCAGGCCGACTCCGGAAACGTAACACAAGACAGTGGCGCGGAGGCGATTGCCGTACGTTTGCGCCCGGCCGGGTCATTTCCCGTGCAAATTTGCAGCGCACGGGACTTCCGCCTGCTAAAATCCGCGCCTCGCGGAGAGGTGGCAGAGTGGTTGAATGTACCTGACTCGAAATCAGGCGTACGTTTATAGCGTACCGGGGGTTCGAATCCCCCCCTCTCCGCCATCTCGGTCATAAGCCGGTCAAGCTGCAACCATCAACCTGAAAGGTTCGTGATGCCAGAAACGCACGCAATGACTGGAGGGACGGGCAAGACCTCCACCTCGAGCCTGCTGATCCTGTTCTGGATCCTGGTCGCTGCGCTGTGGTTCGGTTCGTTGACCGCGCGCGATCTCGCCGGTACCGACGAGGGCCGCTATTCCGAAATCGCGCGTGAAATGGCCGTGACCGGCGATTACGTGACGCCGCGGCTGAACGGTCTCAAGTATTTCGAGAAGCCGGCGCTGCAATACTGGGTCACCGCGCTGTCGTTCAAGGCGTTTGGCCAGTCCGAGTTCGTGGCGCGCTTGTGGCCCGGACTGTTCGGTTTCCTGTCGGTGCTGGTGGTGGGATTTGCCGCGCGCCGTCTGTGGGGACCGATGGCCGGCCGTCTTGCCGCGATGACCACCGTGGGCATGGTCTGGATGCAGGGCGTCAGTCATGTCATCACCGTCGACATGGCGGTGAGCTTTTTCCTGACCATCGCGCTCTGCGGGTTCCTGCTGGCACAGGACGACCGCACGCCCGAATCCGAACGGCGGCCGTGGATGCTGCTGGTATGGGCGGCGATGGCGGCGGCGGTGCTGAGCAAGGGCTTGATCGGCATCGCCATTCCCGGTGCGGCACTGGTGTTTTACAGCCTCTGTTATCGCGACTGGAAACCGTGGGCGCGGATGCAGTGGCTCTGGGGGCCGCTGGTGTTCCTGGCACTGGCCGCACCCTGGTTCGTGCTGGTGTCGATGCGCAATCCAGAGTTCGCGCATTTCTTCTTCATCCATGAGCACTTCGAGCGTTTTGCCACCGGCGAGGCGCACCGGCCCGGTGCCTGGTGGTATTTCGTGCCGGTCCTGGTAGGCGGGCTGCTGCCGTGGACCACGCTGCTGCCGTCGCTGACGCGCTATGCCGCCGCGCACGAGAGCGGCGCACGATTCCAGGCCAATCGTCTGCTGCTGGTCTGGTGCGTGTTCATTTTTCTGTTCTTCAGCGCGTCGGACTCCAAGCTGCCGGGCTATATCCTGCCGATGTTTCCGGCACTGGGCCTGCTGCTGGGGCGCATGCTGGCGGGTGCGCCGGAAAATATCTTGCGGCGCCACGCCTGGATCATCGCGGCGCTGTTCGCCGCCGGGACGGTCTATGCGCCGTTTTTCGGCCGCACCGGCAGCGCGCGCACGCCGATGGAATACAACCACGCCGCCTCGCACTGGGTCATC
>JBOICJ010000269.1:0-10858 GCA_050740035.1 Stenotrophobium sp.
ATCACCGTGGAGCGCTGGTACGTGCATCTGCCGCTGGAAGAAATCGAGCAGCGTCCCGATCTCGCCATCAAGATCGCCTACGCCCTGGTTTTCCTGCGCCGCGACCAGAAACTGAGGCCGATACTCGACATTCTGAAGAAGCTCAAATCCACCGGCGACATCCGCAGGACCACCGACCCCAACGTGGTCTGCTCGATGGCCGCGATTGAGGCGGACGACATCGCGGGAGCGTTCGCTTACATCGAGAACGTCAATTTGCGCGAGCAGGATGATGAAGGTTTCAGCGGTTTTGAACTCGGCGCAGGCGCCAACCTCGCCGCCTATTTTGCCGTTGCCAAAGGCGATCACGAAGCCGCGCGTGAATTGCAGTCGCTGGCGCGTGCGCACAACGAGCGCAGCGGCGCCACCTTCAGCGGCGGGTACACGTTTGGCATCACCGGCATCAACCTGATGGCACAGGGCCAACTGGGTCAGGCATTGGAACGGTTCCGCACCGGCATGGCGGAGCAGCGGTTCTATCTCGATAAATCGTTCGCCTCGGCCGCGCTGGTGTCCTGCTACATCCTCGCGCTTTACGAGGCCAATGAAATCGATGAAGCCGAGGCATTGTTCCTGCAGTTCCACGAAACCATTGCCGAATCGGTCTTGCTGGATTTTCTCGCGGTGGCGTACATCTCGATGTCGCGCATCCATGTCGCGCGCGGCCGCCCCGGAAAATCCCTGGAAATCCTCGAGGAAGCCGAGAATATCGGTCATACCAGCCGCTGGCCGCGGCTGATCCGCATCATCAACTGGGAAAGAGTGCGCCGGGCACTGCTGCGCGGCGAACTGGGCCGCGCCGAATCGATCGCCGAAAGAATGCCGCAACAGGAGTGCTCGGGACTGCCGCAGGACTGGATCCTGTTTTCAGAAGAAGTCAGCGGCGATGCGATTGGCGCTATCCGGATGGCCATACACAAATCACAGCCCGACCAGGCCCTGCAACTGATTGCCCGGGAATTGGCCGTCGCCAGGAGTCAGGGCCGCATCCGCCGGCAGATCAAACTGCTGATCCTCGATGCGCAGGCACAAAAGAGCAAAGGCATCGACAACGCCGCGCACCGCAGCCTGCGCGAAGCCCTGCAGCTCGCGGAACCGGGAAAATTCATTCGCACGTTCCTGGAAGAAGGCGAAGGCATGATCAGCCTGTTGCAGGAGGAATACCAGACGCTGGCGCCCGGCATGGAAAAATTCGGCGATGCGGATTTCGGCATTTCCACCCGGTTCATCGAAACCCTGCTCGGCGCGGGCGGCGTCAACCTGCAAAACGCGCCTTCGCAGGCCAGCCTGCAGTCCTCCGACACCTTGACCGAAGCGCTGACCGATCGCGAAAAGAAAATCCTGATTTATCTGAGCAATGGCGTTTCCAACAAGGAAATGGCGCGCAAGATTTTCGTGTCGGAAAACACCGTGAAATTTCACCTGAAGAACATCTACTCGAAACTCTCGGTTTCCAGCCGCTTGCAGGCGATCAATGCGGCGCGGCAGATGGGCATCGTGCCGTGAGATCGGGCGATGGCGCTGCACCCGGCGGGCCGTCGCGCTACTCGACCGTCACCGACTTGGCGAGATTGCGCGGCTGATCGACGTCGGTGCCCTTGAGCACGGCGACGTGATAGGCCAGCAACTGTAGCGGAATGGTGTAGACCATCGGATCGATCAGCTCATCGGCATGCGGCATGCCGATCACGGTGACGCCGGGACCGTTCTTGAAGCCGGCGTCCTGATCGGCGAACACGATCAGTTCGCCACCGCGGGCGCGCACTTCCTGCAGGTTGGATTTGACCTTCTCCAGCAACTCGTCGCGCGGCGCCACCGCGATCACCGGCATGTGTTCGTCGACCAGCGCCAGCGGACCATGCTTGAGTTCGCCGGCGGCATAGGCTTCGGCGTGGATGTAGGAAATTTCCTTGAGCTTGAGCGCGCCCTCGAGCGCCACCGGGAACATGGTGCCGCGGCCGAGGAACAGCGCGTTGTGCTGATGCATCAGGCGCTCGGCCAGGGCCTTGAGCGCAGCGTCCTGTTCCAGCACCCGCTCGACTTTGGCCGACGCCGACATCAGGCTTTTGACATGGCGCTGTTCGTCTGCGGCGCTCAGCCCCTGACGGCGCGCCAGCAGCAGCGTGACCAGCGCCAGCGCCATCAACTGCGTGGTGAACGCCTTGGTCGAGGCGACGCTGCGCTCGGGTCCGGCGTGGGTCATCAGCGCGATATCGGATTCGCGCACCAGCGAAGACTCTGGCGCGTTGCAGATCACCAGGCTGGCGGCGATTTTTTTAGTCTTGGCGTGGCGCAGCGCTTCCAGCGTATCGGCGGTTTCGCCGGACTGCGAGATGGTGATGAACAATGTATTCGGCGCGATCACCGGATCGCGGTAGCGGAACTCGCTGGCGAGATCGAGCGCGCAGGGAATGCGCGCGATCTGCTCGATCCAGTAGCGCGCGACCATACCGGCATGCGCGGAGGTGCCGCAGGCGGCGATCGGCACGCGCTCGACTTTGGCCAGCAGCTCGGCGGCCTTGGGGCCGAGGCAGGCTTCGAGCACGCGGCCTTCGCTGATCCGGCCTTCCAGCGTATTGGCCAGCGCCAGCGGTTGCTCGAAGATTTCCTTGAGCATGAAATGGCGATACGGCCCCTTGTCCACCGCGTCGGCGCTCAGCGACGACAGCCGTGCTTCGCGCTGCACCGCGCAGCCGCTGCCGTCGACGATCTCGTAGCCTTCGGCGCTGATTTCGGCGAGATCGCCCTCCTCGAGATAGACGAAGCAGTTGGTCACCGGCAGTAGCGCGCTGGCATCGCTGGCGGCAAAGTGCTCGCCGATGCCGATGCCGATGCACAGCGGGCTACCCTTGCGCGCCAGCATCATCCGCCCCGGCGCGGAGGCGCAGATCACGGCGATAGCGTAGGCGCCATGGAAACGGCTCACGGCTTTTTGCACCGCCGCGCGCAGCGACAGCTTCTGATCGATATAGTGCTGGATCAGGTGCGCGGCGACTTCGGTATCGGTCTCGGAGGCGAACTTGAAGCCGGCGGACTGCAATTCGGCGCGCAGTTCTTCGTGATTCTCGATGATGCCGTTGTGCACCACCGCGACATCGCGGGAGACATGCGGATGCGAGTTGCGCTCGGCCGGCACGCCATGCGTGGCCCAGCGCGTGTGCGCGATGCCGGTGCCGCCATTCTTGGGATGCTTGGCCAGCTGCGCCGCCAGGTGCGCGACCTTGCCGACAGCGCGTTCGAGCTGCAGCTGGCTGTTTGCGCCGATGACAGCGACGCCGGCGGAATCGTAGCCGCGATATTCCAGCCGCCGTAGTCCTTCGACCAGGATCGGCGTGACGCTGCGTTGCGCCACCGCACCCACTATTCCGCACATCGCGTCGACCTCTCGAGCTTGCAGCGCGCGCCGCCTGGCGCAGATTCAGGTCACCCGCTGTGACCGTCCGGCTCCAATATTTTGTTATAAATTATAATATATAATTATAATAATTATATAATATATAACAATGCTTTGGCTCCAAACCGGCACAGCGGGTCGGCGTTGTCATGCCGCCCAAGCCGGATTTTAGAGTAAATCGGCATCGGGTCGGCATCGGGATTGCCTCAGGATTTTTTGGTTGGCCGATGCCAGCCCGGCAGGCTCACCTGCTTGCTGCGCGCCACCGTCAGATGACCCGCCGGCGCATCCTTGCTGATTACCGAACCGGCGCCGATGGTGGCGTCGGCACCGATCTTCACCGGCGCCACCAGCGCGCTGTTGGAGCCGATGAAAGCGCGGTCGCCGATCACGGTCTGATGCTTGTTGACGCCATCGTAGTTGCAGGTAATGGTGCCGGCGCCGACGTTGACGTCCGCGCCCAGCTCTGCATCGCCGATGTAGCTGAGATGGTTGATCTTGCTGTTCTTGCCGACCTTGGTTTTCTTGGTCTCGACGAAGTTGCCGACCTTGGCGCCATCGGCCAGCTCGGTGCCGGGACGCAGCCGCGCGAACGGGCCGATATGCAGATCGGCGCCGCCGTTCACGCCGTCGAGCACGCTGTGCGCCTCGACCACCGTGTCCGCACCGAGCTTGACGTTCTTGAGCACGCAGTAAGGCCCGATGCTGACGCGGTCGGCCAGTTCGCAGATGCCTTCGACGATCACGCCGACATCGAGCTTCACATCCTGCCCGCAGAGCAGCATGCCGCGCAGGTCGAAGCGCGCCGGATCGGCGAGCTGCACGCCTTCGCGCATCAGCCGCTGGGCCTGCTTCAACTGGTAACTGCGCTCGGCGCGCGCCAGTTGTGCGCGGTCGTTGACGCCTTCGACTTCCTCGGCGTTAGCGGCGCTGACGGTCTTGACTTCGCCGCCGTCGCGCACCGCCAAGCCCACCACGTCGGTCAGGTAGTACTCGCCCTTGGCGTTGGCGTTGCTGATCCGCGCCAGCCACGGCTTGAGCAGGTGCGCAGGCGCCGCCAGCAGGCCGGTGTTCACCTCGGTGATTTTCTTCTGCTCGGCGCTGGCGTCGTTTTCCTCGACGATGCCGGTCACCCTGCCGCGGCCATCGCGCAGGATGCGGCCGTAGCCCGCGGGCTGTTCGAGCCGCACGGTGACGATGGCCAGGGCGTCCTGCGCGGCAGCGGTCAGCGCCCCCAGCGTCTCGGGCGAGATCAGCGGCACATCGCCATACAACACCAGCAGCAGCGCATCGTCCGGCGTCTGTGGTGCAGCCTGCTGCACGGCATGGCCGGTGCCGAGCTGTTCAGCCTGCAACACCCACCTCACGGTGCCGTCGCCGGGATAGGCTTGACCGAACCAGGTTCGCACCGCTTCCGCGCCATGACCATGCACGACGTGGCAGGCCGCAGCCTCAATGCCGCGCGCGGCGTCGAGCACGTGGCCGAGCATCGGCTTGCCGGCAATCGGGTGCAGCACCTTGGGCAGCGCCGATTTCATGCGCGTGCCCTGCCCGGCGGCCAGGATAATGACGTGGAGAGGTTGGACCGGCATGAGCGCTAACTGAGTTGGGAATCGCGGCGTATTTTAACGCTCATGTGGCGCCGGCACAGCGGTGCGTGAAACCAGCAAGCGCCCCGCAGCGGGCATGACGTCCTAGTGGCTCTTACCCTTGAGCATCTTCAACGCATGCAGACGCGCCGCGGCTTCAATCAGCTCGGCCTGCGCGCGCGCCAGATCGATGCTGGCGTGAGCGTTGGCCAGGCGATCCTCGGCGAGCCGCTTGGCTTCATTGGCGGCGGCTTCGTCGATGTCGGCAGCACGCTCGGCGGTATCCGCCAGAATCGTCACCAGATTAGGCTGCACCTCGAGGATGCCGCCGGAGACGAAGATCGCTTCCTCGTCTTTGGATTCGTGCTGTATGCGCACTACGCCGGGCTTGAGCCGCGTCAGCAGCGGCGCATGGCGTACCGCGATGCCGACCTCGCCCATCTGCGCCGGCGCGAACACCATGGTCGCCGCGCCGGAATAAATCTGGCCTTCGGCGGAGACGATATCGACGTGGAGCTGTGCCATGTTTATCTCAAGTGCTCAGTGCTAAGTGGTGAGGGCCAAGTAACACGCTGCTTTACTCGGCACTTGGCACTTTGCACTCAGATTTGCCTTTACAACTTCTTTGCTTTCTCGACCGCTTCGTCGATCGAGCCAACCATGTAGAACGCCTGCTCCGGCAATTCATCATATGCGCCATCGAGGATACCGCGGAAGCCACGGATGGTTTCCTTGAGCGAAACGTACTTGCCGGGCGAGCCGGTGAACACTTCGGCGACATGGAACGGCTGCGACAGGAAACGCTGGATCTTGCGCGCGCGCGCCACGATCTTCTTGTCCTCCGGCGACAGCTCATCCATGCCGAGGATGGCGATGATGTCCTTGAGTTCCTTGTAGCGCTGCAACACGCCCTGCACGTCGCGCGCGACCTGGTAGTGCTCGTTGCCGATGACATTGGGGTCGAGCTGGCGGCTGGTGGAGTCCAGCGGATCCACCGCCGGGTAGATGCCGAGCGAAGCGATTTCGCGCGACAGCGTAACGGTCGAATCCAAGTGCGCAAAGGTCGTCGCCGGTGAAGGATCGGTCAAGTCGTCGGCAGGCACATACACGGCCTGGATCGAGGTGATCGAACCCTTCTTGGTCGAGGTGATGCGCTCCTGCAACACGCCCATTTCCTCGGCCAGCGTCGGCTGATAACCCACCGCCGACGGCATACGGCCGAGCAGCGCCGAGACTTCGGTACCGGCCAGCGTGTAGCGATAGATATTGTCGACGAAGAACAGGATATCGCGGCCTTCGTCGCGGAAATATTCGGCCATGGTCAGACCGGACAGCGCGACGCGCAGGCGGTTGCCCGGCGGCTCGTTCATCTGGCCGTAAACCATCGCGACTTTCGATTCGCTCAGGTTCTCGAGGTTGATGACCCCGGAATCCGACATTTCGTGGTAAAAGTCGTTGCCCTCGCGGGTACGCTCGCCGACGCCCGCGAACACCGAGAGGCCGCTGTACTGCTTGGCGATGTTGTTGATGAGCTCCAGCATGTTCACGGTCTTGCCGACACCGGCGCCGCCGAACAGGCCGACCTTGCCGCCCTTGGCGAACGGGCACAGCAGGTCGATGACCTTGATGCCGGTTTCCAGCAGGTCGGTCGAACCGGACTGCTCTTCGTAGCTGGGCGGGTCGCGGTGAATCGACCAGCGCTCCTCGGAGACGACGTCGCCGCGCTCATCCTGGGGTTCGCCGAGCACGTTCATGATGCGGCCGAGAGTCGCCTTGCCCACCGGCACAGAAATCGGTTTGCCGGTACTGACCACGGTGGCACCGCGCACGAGGCCGTCGGACACGCCCATGGCGATGGTCCGCACCACGCCGTCGCCCAACTGCTGCTGCACTTCCAGCGTCAGGTCCTTGCAAGGGCCCTCATGGGTAACGACCAGCGCATCGTAAATGCCAGGGATGGCGTCACGCGGAAACTCCACGTCCACCACCGCGCCAATGATCTGTACGACTTTTCCGCTACTCATTGTCTAGTTCCTCAAACTCAAATTCTGCGGCGGTTGAAGTCCAACCCCGCGCATTTAATTAAACCGCTGCCGCACCGCCGACGATTTCGGACAATTCCTGCGTAATCGCTGCCTGACGCGCCTTGTTGTAGGCCAGTTGCAGTTCCTCAATGAGGTTGCCGGCGTTGTCGGTGGCCGCCTTCATCGCCACCATGCGTGCGGCCATTTCGCAGGCCACATTTTCAACCACGCCCTGATACACCTGCGCTTCCACATAACGCATCAGCATCTGGTCGATCAGATCCTCGGCGCTGGGCTCATAGATGTAGTCCCACTGATTCGCCAGCCCATCGGACAGCGCCGGTGGGCGCGGCAGCACCTGCTGCACAGTCGGCTGCTGGGTCATGGTGTTGACGAAGCGATTGCCGAGCACGTAGATGCGATCCAGTTCGCCATTACGATAGGCGTCGAGCAGCACTTTCACCGGGCCGATCATCTGCTCGAAGTGCGGACGATCGCCGAGGTGCGAGGCTTCGGCCGCCACGTTTGCGCCGATGCGCTTGAGGAAGCCGACGCCTTTGCTGCCAAACACCACGACACGGCACTGCGCACCCTTGCCCTGCCATTCCTGCAACTGGTTGATCAGGCTGCGGAACAGGTTGACGTTGAGGCCGCCGCACAGACCGCGGTCGGTGGTGACGACGATGAAGCCGACCCGCTTGGGCTCGCGCGTCGCCAGAAACGGGTGCGGCATGTTCTTCGCAGCGTGCACCAGATGGCCGATGACGCGATCCATCTTCTCGGCGTAGGGACGTGCAGCCTGCATCCGCTCCTGGGCACGGCGCATCTTGCTCGCCGCGACCATTTCCATGGCCTTGGTGATTTTCCGCGTGTTCTGGACACTGCGGATCTTGACGCGGATTTCCTTGGAACTTGCCATCAGATAACCCCGTGAGACGTGAGACGTGAGACGTGAGACGCAAACAACACAGCCATCGCAGTGCAGCGATCAGCTGTTCTCGCGTCCTTCGTTTTCCGTTTCACGTAATCAGCCCGCCCAGGTCTGCTTATAGGCCTTGATGCAGGCCGCCAGACCTTTGGCGATCTCGTCGTTGTAGTCGCCGGCCTGGTTGATCTTGTCGAACAACTCCTTGTGCTGACCGTGCAGGAATTCGTGCAGACCTTGCTCGAAGGCGACGACGCGCAGCTTGGCGACGTCATCGAGATGGCCTTCGTTGGCGGCGTACAGCGAAATTGCCATTTCCGCCAGCGACAGCGGCCGATACTGCTTCTGCTTCATCAGCTCGGTGACGCGCTCGCCGCGCTCCAGCTGTTTGCGGGTGGCTTCGTCGAGGTCTGAAGCGAACTGTGCAAACGCCGCCAGTTCGCGGTACTGCGCCAGCGCCAGACGCACGCCGCCGCCCAATTTCTTGATGATCTTGGTCTGCGCTGCACCGCCGACGCGAGACACCGAGATACCCGCGTTCATGGCGGGACGGATGCCGGCGTTGAACAGGTCGGATTCCAGGAAGATCTGACCATCGGTGATCGAGATCACGTTGGTCGGCACGAACGCCGAGACGTCACCGGCCTGGGTCTCGATGATCGGCAGCGCCGTCAGCGAACCGGTCTTGCCCTTGACCGCACCGTTGGTGGCGTTCTCGACATAGGCTTCATTGACGCGCGCAGCGCGCTCCAGCAGACGCGAGTGCAAATAGAACACGTCGCCAGGATAGGCTTCGCGACCCGGAGGACGCTTGAGCAGCAACGACACCTGGCGATAGGCCACGGCCTGCTTGGACAGATCGTCGTAGATGATCAGCGCATCTTCGCCCTTGTCGCGGAAGTATTCGCCCATGGTGCAGCCGGAATACGGCGCCAGGAACTGCAAGGCCGGCGAATCGGCGGCGGCGGCGGCGACGACGATGGTGTGCGCCATCGCACCGTGCTCTTCGAGCTTGCGCACCACCGCGGCGATCGAAGAATTCTTCTGGCCGATGGCGACATAAATGCATTTGATGCCGCTGGCTTTCTGATTAATGATCGCGTCGACCGCGAGCGCGGTCTTGCCGGTCTGACGGTCGCCGATGATCAGCTCGCGCTGGCCACGGCCGATCGGCACCATCGCGTCGACCGCCTTGTAACCGGTCTGCACCGGCTGATCCACCGACTTGCGGGTGATGACGCCGGGCGCGACCTTGTTGATGTTCATGCTGGCGACCGCTTTGATCGGCCCCTTGCCATCGATCGGTTCGCCCAGCGCGTTGACCACGCGGCCGAGCAGGCCTTCGCCTACCGGCACTTCCACCACGCGGCCGGTGGTCTTGACGGTGTCGCCTTCCTTGAGATGCTTGTAGTCGCCCATGACCACCGCGCCGACCGAGTCACGCTCAATGTTGATCGCGACGCCGTAGGTGGCCTTGCCGTCGGCACCGGCCGGGAACTCGATCATCTCGCCGGACATCGCCGCCGATAACCCATGCAGACGCGCGATGCCATCCGCCAGACTGACGATGGTGCCGGTGTTCCGGGCTTCGGTCACGCTGTCGAATTTCTCGATGCGTGCCTTGATGAGTTCGCTGATTTCCGAAGGATTCAATTGCATCCCGTGTTCCTCTTAATCGAGTTCGCCGCAGCAGGAAGCCGCGGTATTTTTGTTCAATGTCAGCCGCACATCGCGGTCAGTGAGTCAACGTTTGCGACAGCCGCTCCAGCTCGCCCTTGAGGCTGCCGTCTATCACCAGATCGCCGGCGCGAATCACCGCGCCACCGAGCAGCTCGGCATCGGTGTCCCAGTGAATTTCAACTGTGCGCGCCAGACGCTTGCCGATCGCCGCCGACAACTGCTCGGCCTGCTGCGATTCGACTTTGACCGCGCTGGTGATCTGCACTGCGATGCGCGACTCGGCCTGTGCGCGCAATGCAGCAAACAGCTCGGCCACTGCGGGTGCCAGCCACAGACGGTGGTTCTGCACCAGTAACTGCAACAGCGCGCGCATCTGCGGCCACTGCGTCAGCTTGTCCTGGCCGGCGCCGGCAAATGCGCCGGTCAGCACGTCTGCCAGTTGTTCGCGACTGAGAGCAGGACTGCCGATCAGCGCTTTCACTTGCGGACCGTGCACCACAACACCGAGCGTCGTCAGGAATTCACCCCATGGCGCCAACGCTTTGCCGTCGCGCGCCACTTCGAACACGGCTCTTGCGTACGGGCGCGCCAAGGTTTGCAGTTCCATGACCGGTTCCGGCTAGATTTCTTGCGCCAGGGTGTCGAGCACCTTGGCGTGCGCACTGGGATCGATCTCGCGCTTGAGGATGCGCGCCGCGCCGAGCACCGCCAGCCGGCCGACATCGCGCCGCAACGACTCGCGTACGGCCGCGGCCTCGCGCTGCACCTCGGCCTGGGCCTGGGCGAGGATGCGTTGACCTTCGCCCTTGGCCGTTTCACGCGCCTGATCGACGATCTGGCTGGCCTGCTTGTGCGCGCTGCTGAGAATATCCTGGGCTTGCGTCCTGGCGGCCTGCAGCGTTTCTTCCCTTTTCACCGCTGCCTGCTGCAACGCGGCCTGACCGCTGTCGGCCGCAGCCAGTCCGTCGGCAATCCGCTTTTGACGCGCTTCCATCACGCCCATCAACGGCTTCCACAACACCTTCTTGAAGAAGTAGATGAAGAGGGCGAAGTTGATGATCTCTACGATCAGTGTGATCCCAATATTCACCCTAGTCCTCGCATCGTTGGAATTCGCAATTAGCCGGGGTGAAGATCAACCGCCAGCTGCCGTCTTGATCGCCGCCAGCGCTCCGCTCAGGAACGGGTTGGCAAATGTGAACCACAT
>JBOICJ010000270.1:0-8796 GCA_050740035.1 Stenotrophobium sp.
ACCTGATGCTGCTCGGTCAGCACGCAGGCCAGGCGATCGTTCCAGACCAGACCGAGCCGCGTCGCCGCCTTGCCGGAGGCGATGTGCTGGCGGATGTCTTTGCCGTCGAGTCCGTGACGCACATAACGCACCGTGGACTTGCTCTCGTCCGAGCCACACAGCTCGCAGTCCTGATCGAATACGAAATTGCCCGGCACCTCCGCCGCATTCAGCCACGCCGTCATCGCGGTCGCCGGCGACTGTCGGGTCTGCAAGGGCAGCACGGACAATTCGCCCAGCGCATCGCGCAGGGCCTCGGTCAATTCTTCCGCACGCGTTGGCGAGGACGCATCCGCCACCAGCCAGCGATTGGCGGGATCGAGCCATGCACGCACCACGCGGCGGCGCGCAAACGCACGCGGCAACAGTTCGGTGGTGACGCGCTCCTTGATATCGCGCACCTGCTTGCGTCCCGGCTTGAAACCCTGCTGCGTTTCGAGCTGCGCGGCCATTTCCTTGGCGGCCTGGTTGATCACCGACGCGGGCAATATTTTCTGCTCGGTGCCCAGCGCGATCAGCAGATTGCGCCCCTGCGAGCAGACCAGCTGGCCGTCGTCACGGGGGGCGACCCAACCGCGGCTCTGCATCGACATGCCCGAACACGGCAGCAGCGGATGGCGTGCCAGATGTTCTTCGAGTTGTCCGGCGGGCATCCGCCAGTTTTCCGGCAAACGATAGATTTGCAGATTGCGAAACCACATGACGAGCGCGAATTCCTGATTGATTGCGGGAGAGCGTGCGCGAAACAACCATCAGCCAAACCGGCGGACCTTCGCGCTGCGAGGGCGCGCATGATACCAGCGCAAGCTGCGTGTGGCCGGCTCAACTGCGCAACAAGCGCTGCAAATCGTCGACGAAATCCGGCACCGAGGTTGACTCGTCGCCGATCAGGCGGGCATTGCCGTCGCGATCAAATATAAAAACGCCGGCGCTGTGCGCGACCAGATAATTGCCGTGTGCATCCACCGACTGGCGGGTGTAACCGACGCGATAACGCCGCGCGATGGCTTTCAGCTCATCTTCACTGCCGCGCAGGCCGATGATATCCGGTCCAAACGCCTCGACGTAACGCTGCAGGATGGCCGGCGTATCGCGTTGCGGGTCCGCCGTCACGAACAGCACCCGCACGTCAGCGGCCGATGCGCCCAGCTGCTGGATCACGGCGTGCAATTTGGCCAGCGTCGTCGGGCAGACATCGGGACAGTGCGTGTACCCGAAATACAGCAGGGTCACCTTGCCCTTGAAATCCGCGGCCGTAACCTCGCCGGCACCTGCCTGCTGCATGTGAAACTCCAGCGACGGCAGCAGGTGGGTCACCACTTTCAGGTGCCACCCTTTCTGGCTGCTGCAGCCCGGCAACAATCCCGAAAGCAGCACCAAGCCGACGACCAGGGTCAGGGAAAGTGACTTACGCATGAAATACTCCTGAAGAACAGCGAATAACAGCGCTCAGGGGCCTTGTGCATCCGGCCCCATCAGCTTGAACTGAGCGGTCAACTTCAGACCATTATCGAAAACCAGTGTCAGCGGCACGCTGCCTCCCACCTGCAAGGGCTTGACCGGATCCGTCAGCATCACGTGATAGCCGCCGGGAGAAAATTTCAGGCTGCCCTCGGCCGGCACGACCACACTGGCCGCCGGCAGCATCTGCGACTGTCCATCCATCACGACACTGCGGTGCATCATCGTCATGCCGTAGGCGGGCGCATCCACGCTTTCCAGCCGAACCGGTTTGTCGCTGGGATTGAGCACCGTGAAATATGCGGCCGCTGGAATCGTCCCCGGCAGTAATCTGATCCAGGCGTCTTCGACGTGGATCGGTCCGGGCTTGCCACAAGCCGCCAGCCCCAGCCCCAATATGAACGCCAGCACGATTTTCTTCATGAAATTTTTCCGGGATTACAGACTTTGACAACAGGATAGTTTGCCATCCTCCGCGAAGGCACGTTCAGGTACGGCACCGTCAACGGCAAATGTCCGGCCGATTTCGGGGCAATTCGATACAATTCACCTCCGCCGCTTTGAAATACCGGCCCGCAGGCGGGCCGTATCCTCATCGAGGCGCGTACATTGGTTTTTTCCGTTCTCATTAAATAACTTTAAGAAGTATATTTAATTGTCTGATTTAAATCATAAATTTTGCGTAGCACCGATGATGGACTGGACCGACCGGCACTGCCGGTTTTTCATGCGCCTGCTGTCCAGTCGTGCGCTGCTGTATACCGAAATGGTAACCACCGGCGCGGTCATCAATGGCGACCGCCAGCGCATCCTGCGTTTCGACAAGGCCGAGCACCCCGTCGCGCTGCAACTCGGCGGCTGCGATCCGGACGCACTGGCGCGCAGCGCGGAAATCGGCGAGCGCTTTGGTTATGACGAGGTCAACCTCAACTGCGGCTGTCCGTCGGATCGCGTGCAGGATGGCCGTTTCGGCGCCTGCCTGATGCGCAAGCCGGATCTGGTGGCCGAGTGCGTCATGACCATGAGCAAGGCCTGCGATCTGCCGGTGACGGTCAAAACCCGCATCGGCCTCGACAACACCGAGGAATACAGTTTCCTGCGCCACTTCGTCGAGACCGTGGCGGCCTGCGGCTGCGAGACCTTCATCATCCACGCGCGCAAGGCCTGGCTCAACGGCCTGTCGCCCAAGGAAAATCGCGAAGTACCGCCACTGCGTTACGAGGTGGTCTACCGCCTCAAACAGGATTTTCCGGGCCTGCGGATCGTCATCAATGGCGGCATCCATACCCTCGATGAATGCCGCGAGCACCTGCAACACGTCGACGGCGTGATGCTGGGACGCGAAACCTACGAAAATCCCTGGATGCTCAGCGAGGTCGATGCCGGCCTGTTCGGCGCACCGGCGAGGACGCTGACGCGCGCCGAACTCCTGCGCAGCTACCTGCCCTACGTCGAGCGCGAACTGGCCAACGGCACGCCATTGGCGCTGATCACGCGCCATATCCTCAGCCTGTTCCGCGGCGAACAGGGCGGCCGCGCCTATCGCCGGATCCTCAGCGAACGCGCCTGCAAGCCCGGCGCCGGTACCGAAGTCATCGAAGCGGCGCTCGCCGCCGTCGAACAACTCCCGCAGCTGGCCGCAGCCTGAGAACCATGAAAAAGCTATTTCTATTTTTACTACTGGGATTAAACATGACACTCGCCAACGCCGCCGAACCCGTCCGCGTCCTGATGGAAACCAGCATGGGCAACATCACCCTGGAACTGGATCACGACAAAGCGCCCAAGACCGTCGACAACTTCGTCGAGTACGTCAAGGCCGGCTACTACGACGGCCTGACTTTCCACCGCGTCATCAAGGGCTTCATGATCCAGGGCGGCGGTTATGACAAGGATTATCGCCCGCGCAAGACCCGTGCGCCGATCGCCAACGAAGCCAAGAACGGCCTCAAGAACCTGCGCGGCACCATCGCCATGGCCCGCACCAGCGACCCGAACTCCGCCACGTCGCAGTTCTTCATCAACCACGCCGACAACGCCAACCTCGACTATCCGAGCTTCGATGGCTGGGGCTACGCCGTCTTCGGCAAGGTCGTGGACGGCATGGACGTGGTCGACAAGATCGCCGAAACCCCCACCGGCAGCATCGCGCCTTTTGGCCGTGACGTACCGGTCACGCCGGTCCTCATCACCAAAGTGATTCTGCTGCCGGCAAAAGCGCACTGACGACTCCTCGGTCGCGGCATGACCAAGCCCATACTGCTGCTGGCCGACCTGCATCTGCCAACGCAGGCTTCGCCGCTGCGGGACGCATTCATCAGGTTTCTGGAAGGCCCGGCCCGAGAAGCCGGATCCGTCTACCTGCTCGGCGATCTGTTTGAATACTGGATCGGCGATGCTGAGGGCTTGCAGGACTACGCACGGGAAATCAGCCGTCTCGCAACGCTCACCGCCCGCGGCGTGGAGGTTTTCTTCATGCACGGCAATCGCGATTTCATGGTCGGCGCAGGGTTCGCCGAAATAAGTGGCGTGCGGATGCTGCCCGATCCCCAGATCGTGCAACTGTGCGGCGTGCCGACCTTGCTGTCACACGGCGATATCTACTGCACCGACGACCTGGCCTACCAGCGCTGGCGGCGCTTCTCGCGACGGCCGCTGGCGCAATGGATTTACCGGCACCTGCCGCGCAGCCTGCGCGCACGCATCGCCGGCAACCTGCGCGGGCAAAGCGCACGCAAGGTCATGCTTCCCGAATCCATCATGGACGTGAACACCGACGCCATCGAGCAGGCCTTTGCGGCGCATCGGGTGCAGCGCCTGATTCACGGCCATACGCACCGCCCCGCCGAGCATGATCACCGCAATGGCTGTCAGCGTATCGTGCTGGCGGACTGGCGCCCCGATCGCGCCGAATATCTGCATGTGGATGAACGGGGCATGCGCAGAATCAATCTGCCGGCGGCCTAGAGACTAGCCCGCGTCCTGCGATTCAAGTTCGGCGGTCGTGAATCCGGCCCGCCGGCGCGCATCAAGGTTGAGCGGCGGCCGCAGACGCATGTTGTATTGCGCCAGCAGGCGGCGAAAGGTCTCGTCCGGCTCCATGCCGCGCTGTGTGCACAAATCACGGAACCAGCGTGTGCCGATGGCAACGTGTCGCACCTCTTCATCGAGGATGATTTCGAGAATCCGAACCGTCTCGGCATCGCCGATCTGACGCAAGCGCTGAATCATGCCCGGCGTGACGTCCAGTCCGCGCGCTTCCAGCACCCGTGGCACCAGGGCCATGCGCACCAGCAGGTCATGACTGGTTTTTTCAGCGGCCTCCCACAGGCCGTTGTGCGCACTGAAATCACCGTAGGCATAGCCCAATTCTCGCAGGCGCTGTTGCAGCAACTGGAAATGACGTGCCTCGTCGCGCGCCACCGACAACCAGTCGCGGTAATAATCCGTGGGCATGCCGTCGAAGCGCCAGCAGGCATCGAGCGCCAGGTTGATCGCATTGAACTCGATATGCGCCACCGCGTGAATCAGCGCGGCACGCCCTTCCGGCGTTCCCAGACCGCGGCGCGGAACCTGGCTCGGGTGAATCAGCAGGGGTCGCAATGGGCGACCGGGCACCCGATTTTCACTGCCAGTGCCGCCCCCTGCACTCACGGCCGCATCATCGAGCGCAGCAACCCGTGCGCACTTGGATACGGGATCGGTCTCGATCAGCGCCGCATGGACCGCAGCAACAGTGGAAGGCACCCCGCTTATACCGGGAATCGGCCCAGGGCCTGCGTCATGTCGGCCTGGAGATCGGCCAGGTCTTCGATGCCCACCGACAGCCGGATCAGTCCTTCGGCAATGCCCATCGTCCTACGCCGCTCGATGCCCATTTCCCAGAAAATGGTATGGGCCACCGGAATCGCCAGGGTGCGTGTATCCGACAGATGGCTGGAAACAATGACCAGCTTGAGGGCATCGAGAAAATCCAGGCAGTCGATGCCGTCGCGCAGTTCAAAACTCAGCAAGGTGCCGAAGCCGCCCTTGAACAGGTCCGCGGCGCGCTGGTGCTGGGCATGGCTCGGCAGTCCGGGATAATGCACGCGTTCGACCTGCGGCTGCGCCTCCAGCCAGCGCGCCAACGCCAGCGCGTTGCTGCCGGCGCGCTCCATGCGCAGCACCAGGGTTTCCGCACCCACGGCGATACGATGGGCGTCCTCGGCGCGCAGCGTGGCGCCAAAATCGCGCAAGCCTTTCTTGCGAATTTGCAGCATGCCCCAACCAGCTGGCTCCTTCTTGCGGTAGGTCGGCAGAATATTGGGGTAACGCGACCAGTCGAACAGGCCGGTATCGCTGACCGATCCGCCCATCGTATCGCCGTGCCCGCCGATGCCCTTGGTCAGCGCATGGATCACCAGGCTGGCCCGCACATCGCGTCCGCGCAGCAGCACCGGCGTGGTCAGGGTGTTGTCGACGACGTAGAGCAGTTGCCGCGCCGCGCACAATGCACCGATCCCGGCAAGATCGGCGACCTGGGTACGCGGATTGGCAATCGTCTCGACCAGCACCAGTCGGGTATTCGGCTGCAGCGCCGCCTCCACCTGCCGCACGTCGGTGGCATCGACGAAACTCACCTCCACCCCCATGCCCAGCAGCGTCTGCAAAAGGCTGTTGGTGTTGCCAAATAAAAACTGGCTGCTGACGATATGATCGCCGCCGTGCAACAGCGATACCAGCACGGCAGCAATCGCCGCCATTCCGGTGGAAAAACAGGTGGTCGCACGCGCGTCTTCCAGCAGGGAAATCTTCGCCTCCAGCGCTGCGCCGGTCGGATTGCCCTGACGCGCATACACATAGCCGGATTGTTCGCCCTGAAAGACCGCCGCCAGGTTGCGGGCGGAGCCCTGCGTGTAAGCCGCCGCAGTATGCATCGGCTTGTGCACGGCGCCGTGTTCGACGCCGGCCGCATGATCCGAATGCAGGATACGAGTGGTGATGCCGTACTTCATGGGGCGCCTCGGAATCTGCTTACAACGTAACGAATGTTTAGGTCCGCACCGAGTCGGAAACGGCCGCGGTCCCGACGATTATTTTTTCGGGGCGGCGGCGGGAGGAACCGCGTGCCGGGCCTGCAACTCCTGGCCCATGCGACGCGACAAATCCTGAACCTTGGGCAACAGCGGCTGCAGGTGCGACTGCATCAGCAGCAACGTCTGCTTGTTCAATTCCGGCGCCTTGCGCAAATAGGCCTGCCCGGTGTCGGACTGGTAAAAGCGGATCAGGTCGGCGACTTCCTTGTTGGTGAACGTGTCGGAGTAGATTTTCACCAGGTCGGGCTTGAGTTTTTGCCAATCCAGCGACGGCAGCACGAGGGTCGACAACTGCTTCATGTATTTATCGACGATCGGTTGATCCGCCGGCGTCGCATCCATCTGCTGTGCCTGCTGGTTCATCAGAGCCTGTATTTGCGTCTGCAACTGCTTCGAGACATTCTCCGCGTGGCTGACGTCCAGCAGCTTTTCGACCGCCTTGGTATCCGCGTGTGCGGCATCATCGCCGGCCCATGCGGGGACAGTCAGCAGCAGCGGCAGTATCAGTGCCAGGGCTTTTTTCATGTGTGCATGCTCCGGGGTCTAGCTGTTCTTGAGTTCCAGTACCGTCTGCGAAGCGCGGTTGCGCAATTGCTTGGCGGCGTCCGAGCGGAACAGTTCCAGCTGGCTCAGATATTCGGTGGTGATGTCCTGCGTGATGTATTCGCCGGTAAACACCGAGGTATCGAAACGCGTCAACTTGGGATTGCCGTACCGCACCGCCTCGATCAGGTCTTCCAGGTCCTGGAAGATCAGGCGGTCGGCACCGAGGATGCGTTCCAGATCCTCGACGCTGCGGCCATGCGCCACCAGTTCCGTCGCGGTCGGCATGTCGATGCCATAGACATTGGGATACCGCACCGGCGGCGCGGCGGAAGCGAAATACACTTTCCTGGCGCCGGACTCGCGCGCCATCTGGATGATCTCCTGCGAAGTCGTGCCGCGCACGATGGAGTCATCCACCAGCAGGACATTCTTGCCGCGAAATTCCAGATCGACCGGATTGAGCTTCTGGCGCACCGATTTCTTGCGCTGCGCCTGCCCCGGCATGATGAAAGTGCGGCCGATGTAGCGGTTCTTGATAAACCCTTCGCGATACGACACGCCCAGCCGCGTCGCCAGTTCGGCACCGGCCACGCGGCTGGTGTCGGGAATCGGAATCACCACGTCGATATCGTGGTCGGGCCATTCGCGCAGAATTTTTTCCGCCAGCTTCACGCCCATGCGCAGACGCGCCTTGTAGACATAGACATCGTCCATCACCGAGTCCGGGCGCGCCAGGTAGACGTGCTCGAAGATGCACGGCGAATAGACCGGATTAGCCGCGCACTGGCGGCGATGCAGGACGCCGTCGCGGGTGATGTAGACCGCTTCGCCCGGCGCAATGTCGCCGAGCATTTCGTAGCCCAGGGCATTGAGCGCCACCGACTCGGAAGCGATCATGTAGTCCTTGCCGCGCGAAGATTCGCGCACACCGTAGACCGCCGGACGGATGCCGTAGGGATCGCGGAAGCCCAGGACGCCGTAACTGGAGATGATCGCGACGCAGGCATAGGCGCCGCGGCAGCGCTGATGCACCGCCGAGACCGCGGCGAACACGTCGTCCGGCGACAGCCGCAGGGTGCCGCGCTGCATCAGTTCATGCGCAAAAATATTGAGCAGCACTTCCGAATCGGAATCGGTGTTCAGATGCCGCCGGTCTTCGAGGAACAGCTCCTGCTTGAGTTCCTCGGCGTTGGTCAGGTTGCCGTTGTGCGACAACGCGATGCCGAACGGCGTGTTGGTGTAAAACGGCTGCGCTTCGGCCGAGGTGGTACAGCCGGCAGTGGGATAGCGCACATGGCCGACGCCCATCTTGCCGCGCAGTTGCAGCATGTGCTCGTCCTTGTTGAAGACATCGCGCACCAGGCCGTTTTCCTTGCGCAGGTAGAGCCGGCTGTCATCGTTGGTGATGATACCGGCGGCGTCCTGTCCGCGATGCTGCAGCATCGTCAGCGCGTCGAACAGTTCCTGGTTGACCGGGACGCCCTGCGAAACGATACCTGCGATGCCGCACATGAAAAACCTCTCAGGATGTATGACGCGAAGCGGCGGCCACTGCCGGCGCTGCGTCGGGGCGAAGCTTGTCCAGCCAGGATTCCGGCACGATGGGTTTCAGCATGTTGGACAGCACCGCGAAACGCGGCACCAGCACCGACTGCGTCCACCAGCGGTCCTGCGT
>JBOICJ010000271.1:0-3622 GCA_050740035.1 Stenotrophobium sp.
GGGCGGCGCAGCGCCGGATGTTCACTGCCCCCTGCCTATGAGCCGCAGATGGCTCGGCTCGAAGTAATTTTCGTTGTACTTCACTTCAAAGTCGGAGATCGCGTCCTCGTTGGTCATCGAGGTGACGAAATAGCGGTGGCTCTGCAGGTCGTAGATCATCTCGGGGATGCCGCTGACCGTCGGGATGAACGGGATCGTCAGCAACTGCGCCTCCTGCACCTTCCACAGCTTGCCGCGACCGTCGTAACAGTCGACGGCGGCAATCGCCCAGGAATCCTCATCGAGATAGAACACGCGCTTGCTGAAACTGTGGCGCTGACCCGGCTTGAGATTGGCCTCGACCACCCAGACGCGGTGCAACTCGTAGCGCGACAGATCCTGATTGATATGGCCGGGACGGATGATGTCCTTGTACTTGAAAGTCGGGCTGTTGATGATCCACGAGTTGTACGGGATCAGCATCTCGCGCTTGCCGACCAGCTTCCAGTTATAGCGGTCGAGCGAGCCGTTGAACTCGTCGATCTGGTCGTCGTACTGCTCGCCATCGGAGCCCAGCGCCGGCGTGTCGTAGCCGACGTCGGGCGCGCGGTTGACGCGGCCGAGGCCGGGGCTGTAAATCCACGCCTGACGCGCGCCGGCGCCGCCGCTGGACATTTCGTGGACCAGAATCACCTGCCCCGCGACGCGCGGCGGCGAGATCACGCGCTGCAGATACCGCAGGAACACCTGGCCCGGCGCCGCCGTTCCCGGATGGTTCAGATTGGCGTAGACGAACTGCACGTCTTCAATCAGCTTGGAGATGGTGTAGCTGCCGTCGGCCTTGACGATCGCCTGATTGTTGTAGCGCCGCACCGCCGAGCCACGAAAACGCAGCTTGTGGTTCCAGATCACCTCGGCGCCGCTCTTGGGAATCGGGAACGGGAAGCCCAGCTTGGCACCGCTCAGGTCGTCGGTGCCCTTGAGCACCGCCGTGGTCGCATTGGCGATCGTGGCCTTGTCCACCGCATCGGGGAAGAACGCATTACGCACCGACGGGTACACGATCATCTTGTAATCGGGGTAGGTCTTGAACATCGCCTGCTGGCCCGGCGAGAGGTATTTGACGTACTGGGCCATGTTGCTGGCAGTGACCACATAGATCGGCGTCAGCAGTTGGTCCGGGGTCTTGCCCGGCACGTTGTAATCGAGGAAATCCTTGACGTAGCTGGGCATGAAACTCATCAGCAGGTTGCCGCCCTTCTGCCGCGCCTTGTCGCCGGCCAGCGACGACAGCTGCATGGCCTGGTCGATGCTGAAGGCATTGACCATGCGCGACACCATGTCCGGCTGGCTGCGAATCTGGTTGACCACGGCGAGGATGTCCGGTTCCAGATCGATCAGTTTGACCTTGTGCTGCTCGACCGCGCTGAGCATGCCGTCGACGCTCTTGCCGCGGCCGGCGAGAACCTTGTCGTAATCCGCTTTGAGCGCGGCATCCGAGGTCAGCATCTTGCGCACCAGCACCATGACCTGCTGGAACTTGGCCGGGTCGCTGTCCATGATCGACTGGCCCAGTTGCAATACCGCCTTGGTCACCTTGGGGTCGGTGATGATGTTGTTGATGTCTTTCACCAGCCGGTCGCGCAGCGCCTCGAGTTGGGCGTAGGTGATCTTGGTCGCGGACTCGCGGAACGCCGCCCGGCCGACGTACTCGGGGATACTGCCGTCGGCACTGCCGGCGCGGGTCGCGCCGATCGCAGTCAGATCCTTGCCCAGATGGGCCGCCTCATCCGGCGAAACATTGGCCTGTGCCGTCATCATGACGCCCGCGAGTGTCAGCGCCAGTACCATCGCGCCCTGCTTGATCAACTGTTTCATGGCAACGCTCCTCCAGAGTTCTGTTTTCTCGTCGCATCGAGTCCGAAAGGATCACCCGCTCGGCTCGCTTTACTAGGTAATTTTGTTATTATTTATTTAATAATAATAAAATAATTATATATTTTATAACTTTATTCTTCACGCTGTTCGGAGAATCCTGCGATAGCGGGTGGCTCCCATGCTGAGCGATTCTTCGCCGGATTGCACCCTATCTTATCGACCCCGCCCCGCTGCAAGCTCCGCCGGACTGTATGCGCCGTCCCGATAAGCGCCTATGGCCGAACCGCCCATGACGGCTGGCGCATCGGCAATCGGTGTTGCGGGTAAAATGGCCGCATCCCTGACTCGAGTTGAACATGAGCACGCACCCGATTTCCGTCCGCACACCCATCGTCGCCGGCGAGAAGCTGCGCGGTGCGGACAAGATGGCCCGCATCCCGATCAAGATTGAAACCACTCTTGAGCCGTTGCGCAAGCCGGCGTGGATCCGCGCCAAGAGCCAGGGCACGCCGGAAGTCGCACGCATCAAGAAGGCGCTGCGCGAAAACCATCTGCACACGGTCTGCGAAGAAGCCAACTGCCCGAATCTCGGCGAGTGCTTCGGCAAGGGCACCGCGACCTTCATGATCATGGGTGCGATCTGCACGCGGCGCTGCCCGTTCTGCGATGTCGCCCACGGCCGGCCCAATGCGCTCGACGCAGACGAGCCGGTCAACCTCGCGCGCACCATCCGCGACATGGCGCTGCGCTACGTCGTCATCACCAGCGTCGACCGCGACGACCTCAAGGACGGCGGCGCGGCGCATTTCGCCGCCTGCATCCGCGAAGCGCGCGCGCTGTCGCCGGCGCTCACCATCGAAGTGCTGGTGCCGGATTTCCGCGGTCGCATGGACCCGGCGCTGACCATCTTCAAGGACACGCCGCCGGACGTGTTCAACCACAATCTCGAAACCATCCCGCGGCTCTACAAGCAAGCGCGGCCCGGCTCGGACTACGACTGGTCGCTGGACCTGCTGGAGCGCTTCAAGGGTCTGCACCCGGAAGTGCCGACCAAGTCCGGCCTGATGCTGGGCCTGGGCGAGGAGATCGAGGAGATCGAACAGGTGATGCGCGACCTGCGCACGCACCAGGTCGACATGCTGACGCTCGGCCAGTATCTTCAACCGAGCAAGCACCACTTGCCCGTCGCACGCTATGTGCACCCCGACGAATTCGAGCGCCTGCGCATCGTCGGCGAACGGATGGGCTTCTCGCACGTCGCCAGCGGGCCGATGGTGCGCTCCAGCTATCACGCCGACCAGCAGGCACACGACGTCTTGCAGCACGCATGATCGCGCGCATCGCACAGACCCAGATCGCAAAATTCGCCGCGGTCTACGCCGAAGCCGTCCTGACCTGGCTGGACGCCCGCGAGCCGCAGGCGCTGCTCTGGGACGGCGTCTCGCATCACTTCGATTTCCGTTCGCTCGACCTCGATGCGCCCGGCGTCCCCGTCATTACCGTGATCGAGGAACACTGGGAGCGCCTGATCGGCGACGTCGACGAGATCATCGATCCCGAATCCGAGCATTTCGACGCCGACGCGCTGCGCAAGGAAATCGAATATCGCATCAGTGAAGAAGGCTATGGCGAACGCATCCTCAAGACCTTTCTGAAGCGGCTGGAACAGATGGCGCAACTGGCGGCGGAAGACGACGACGCCGGCACGCACCCGGAAAACCCCGATCTGGACACCGAATGAAACGTTCGCACATGTGGCTGCGGT
>JBOICJ010000272.1:0-8188 GCA_050740035.1 Stenotrophobium sp.
GCCGTTGGTGCCGCCAAAGCCGAATGAATTGGAGAGCACGATCTCCAGCTTGCGCGCGCGCGCGGTATGCGGCGTGTAGTCCAGATCGCAGCCTTCGCCTGGGTTTTCGAGATTGATGGTCGGCGGAATAACCTGATCGCGCAGCGCCAGCACTGAAAAAATGGCTTCGATGCCGCCGGCAGCGCCCAGCAGGTGTCCGGTCATGGATTTGGTGGAACTGACGGCAAGCTTGTAGGCATGATCGCCAAAAGCGGCTTTAATCGCCTGCGTCTCTGCGATGTCTCCTGCCGGGGTGGAAGTTCCATGCGCATTGATGTAATCGACCTGTTGCGGATTGATGCCGGCATCCCGCAGCGTATTCAGCATGCAGCGCCTTGCGCCATCGCCGCCTTCGGACGGCAGGGTAATGTGATAGGCATCGCCGGACATGCCAAACCCGATCATTTCCGCATAGATGCGGGCGCCGCGTTTTTTCGCATGATCGAGATCTTCGAGCACGATGACGCCGGCCCCATCGCCCAGCACAAAACCGTCACGGTCCTTGTCCCAGGGCCTTGATGCTGCTTGCGGATCATCGTTACGCGTGGATAAAGCGCGCGCCTGGCAAAAACCGGCCATGCCCGCCGGGCTGGAACCGGCCTCACCTGCGCCGACGATAAAGACGTCGGCATCGCCCGCCTGAATCAGGCGCGCACCGACGCCGATGGCATGAGTGGCGGTGGTGCACGCTGTCACGGTCGCCAGATTGGGACCGGTAATTCCCAGCTCTATCGAGATATAGCCAGAAATCATGTTGATGATGCTGGCGGGCACAAAAAACGGCGAGACCTTGCGCGGCCCGCCTTTATGAAGCGCCGCACATTCTGTTTCTATGGTCCCGATCCCACCGATGCCCGAACCCACGCAGATACCGATGCGCTCGCGATTGGCATCGGTCACCGCCAGGCCGGCGTCGGCAACGGCCTGTTTGGCCGCTGCGACGCCGTACTGGATGAAGGAGTCGGTACGCTTGATCTCCTTCACCCCCATCCACTCTTCCGGCCGGAAATCCGACACCAACCCGGCAAACCGGGTGGAGTAAGCCGAGACGTCATAGCGGGTAATGGGGCCGATGCCGGATTTGCCCGCCAGAATGTTGTTCCACGCCGACTGCAACGTGGAACCGACAGGCGAAACTATCCCCATGCCGGTGACGACAACGCGTCTGCGGCTCATTCGGATTCTCGGTTTGGGAGTGAGGACTGCGAGGCTTACGCCTGCTGGTTGGTATGCGACTTGATGTAGTTCAGGACATCCTGGAACGTGACAATCTTCTCGGCTTCTTCGTCCGGGATATCAATCTCGAATTCCTCTTCCAGTGCCATCACCAGTTCGACGGTATCGAGGGAGTCGGCGCCGAGATCTTCCACGAAGGATGCCGTGGGCGTGATCTGATCTTCGCTGACGGAAAGTTGTTCAGCGATAATCTTCTTAACCTTTTCTTCCAAGCTGCTCATGCGTCACTCCTGACATTAATGATTATTGAAGCGGGCCTATTTTAGGTTAATTGGCGCGCCGGTACAGCAAAAATACACTAACCCCTTGACATCCATGTCTCAAGCAGTTCAGGCCATCAACATGCCGCCATTGACATGCAGGGTTTCGCCGGTGACATAGCCCGCCTCGCGCGAGGCCAGAAACGCCACGGCTGCGGCAATATCCTCCGGTTGCCCCAGTCGCTGCGCGGCAATCTGGCCCAGCAAGGCCTTGCGCGCATCATCGCCCAGATCGCGCGTCATGTCGGTCTCGATGAATCCTGGCGCCACGACATTAACCGTGATGCCGCGCGATCCGATCTCGCGCGCCAGCGCCTTTGAAAAGCCGATCAGGCCGGCTTTGGCGGCACAATAATTGGCCTGGCCGGCATTGCCCATCGTTCCAACCACGGAACCGATGCTGACGATGCGACCATGACGTGCTTTCATCATGCCTCGCAGGACCGCGCGCGACAGCCGGAAAACAGGCGTGAGGTCGGTGTCCATCACCTCGTTCCATTCTTCGTCTTTCATCCTCAGCAGCAAATTGTCGCGTGTCACGCCGGCATTGTTGACGAGTATCGACAAGGGGCCAACTTCGGCAATGAGCGTATCGATGGCAGCGGCATCCCGCACATCCAGCACGCGGCCCGATCCGCCGAATTCACCCAGCTCCGCAGTAATCGCATCCGCACCGGCCTGGCTGGTCGCGGTGCCGATCACTTTTGCGCCATCCTGGGCAAGACGCTTTGCGACTGCTTTGCCGATGCCGCGGCTTGCGCCGGTCACCAGCGCGGTTTCACCCTTCAGATTCATTGTGAGTCCTTCAAGATTTTACCAACGTGCCGGATGCGGCGGTGATGCCCTGCGCATCTTCCAGCGCGACACTTTTAACCTCAGACGAGATCCGCTTGTTCAACCCGCAGAGGACTTTGCCCGGCCCGCATTCCAGAAATGTTCCCACTCCAGCATCGATCAAAGTCCGTATGGTTTGCGTCCATAAAACCGGTTTGAACAACTGCTGCCTGAGCGCCTGCCGGATCGTGTCAGGGTCGGAATGAGCGGCAGCATCCAGATTATGGAATACGGGGATTGACGGCAACCGGATGTCCACCTGGGCCAGACGTTCCGCCAGCTGGTTTGCCGCCTCTTTCATCAGCGAACAATGCGAAGGCACGGAAACCGGCAGCTTCATGACCATGCGTGCGCCATGCGTCTTGCCATTGGCGGTCAGCCACTCCAGCGCTTCAGTCTGACCGGCAACGACGACCTGGCCGGGTGCATTGTAATTGACCGGCTCCAGCACCGCTGTTCCCGGATACGCCTGACACAGGGCGACGACCTTGGCATCTTCCAGACCGATGACGGCGACCATACCGCCGGTGCCGGCAGGCACGGCAGCCTGCATCAATTGCCCGCGCAATTCCACCAGCTTCAGCGTATCGGCAAACTGCAATGCGCCGGCAGCGACCAGTGCGCTGTACTCGCCCAGGCTATGGCCGGCCAAGGCTAAAGGTGGCGGTAAATCCCGGGTTTGCCAAATCCGCCAGACGGCGATGCTGGCGGCGAGCAGGGCCGGCTGTGTCTTTTCGGTGCGATTCAGTTCCTCCGCGGGACCGTTACGAACCAGCGCCAGCAGATCCCACCCCAGAATGTCGGAAGCTTCCGCGAAGGTGTCTGCGACTTCGGCCGCGCCGTGGCCCGAGAGCATGCCTACGGCCTGCGAGCCCTGTCCGGGAAATAGCACTGCGTATTTCATGCAATTCGTGTCCTGATTGCTTGTTATCGTTTCAATGAAAATCGTTCCGTGCGTCTGAACGCGCCGAATATTAACCCGTAAGCGCAGGCCACCAGCGCGCCGAACAGATGCGCCTGCAAGACCACGGCCCCACCGATCTCGCGGGCATCGGATACCGGCGTGCCACTATAAATTTCCCAACCCAGTTTACCCAGCAGATAGAACAGGCAGCCGAGCGCAATCAGGTCTTTCTTCAAGACCTGCGGCACCAGGCCCAGCACGAAGAGGCCGTGGATGACGCCCGACATGCCCACATACGTGCCCAGTCGCGGTACAAAAAAATACAGCCCCAGCGAGAGACCGATCGACAACACCAGCAGCCGCCTCACCCAGACAGCGGGCGACAAGGGCTGCGGGCAGAGCAGAACCAGCACTGCCAGACCCATCTCGTTGAGGAACAGGTGCCACCAGCCGAGATGCACGAAATTGCCGGTCAGCAACCGCCACCATTGCCCGTCAACGATCTGCGCGCGGTCGTATTGCAGCCATTCGCGCCCAGTGTCGCCCAGCAGTTGCAACAGAAGAAGTAGCGCCATCAGGCACAACGGCGTGGCCCAGACTTGCAGAGTGGTCTGGGGCGCTTCTGCTATCATGATTGGATTCGGCTTCGCGCCATTCTGTGGTTCTGAATTCATCATGAAACATGTTATCGCACGTGCGGCTCAGCGCGGGTTTACCCTGATCGAGATCATGGTCGTCGTCGTCATTCTCGGCATCCTGGCAGCGGTCGTGGTCCCTCGCATCATGGACCGCCCCGATGTCGCGCGAGTGGTCAAGGCCAAGCAGGATATCCGCGTTCTCGAATCCGCGCTCAACCTGTACAAGCTCGACAACTTCAACTATCCCTCGACGCAGCAGGGCTTGCAGGCGCTGGTGACCAAGCCTTCGGGCGACCCGGAACCCAAGAACTGGAAGGATGGCGGATACATCAAGTCGTTACCCAAAGACCCCTGGGGCAATGCTTACCAGTATCTGCAACCGGGAACGCATGGCGAGCTCGATATTTTTTCGCTCGGCGCCGATGGCAAGCCCGGCGGTGACGGCGTCAATGCCGATATCGGCAACTGGGATCTGACCAGCTGACGGCAGGCGATCACGGATCGACGAGCAAGCGCGTGATTTCTGCCGGCCTGCCTCGGCGCGCGATTTCCGATCCTCTGCGGCAGATTCGCGGGTTCACGCTGCTGGAACTGATGGTGGTGGTGCTGATCATCGGCATCATCACCACCTTCGCTTCGCTGTCGATGGGCAGTCGTGCGCTGGACGATCAGCTTGAAAACGAAGCGCAGCGCCTGAATCAGGTCATGAGTCTGGCCGAAGACGACGCCCAGGCCAAAGGCATCACCATCGGATTTCGCCAGACCACGACCGGCTACGATTTTCTGGCGACGGCGCAGGGAGGACAGTGGGCCTCCTACGCGCAATCCGGTCCCCTGCGCGCACGCACCCTGCCCGATCCGATGTACATGGAACTGACCGTCGAAGGTCATGCGCTGCCGCCACCGACCGCCGGGGATGGCAAGAAAGGCAGCAAAATCGAGCCACAGATTCTGCTCCTGTCCAGCGGCGAAGCCACGGCCTTTTCCATCAAACTCGGCGCGCATGGCCTGCATGCGTTTTACCAGATCACCGGCAATGTGCTCGGCACACTCAGCGTGGCGCGTGAAGGCGACTCGCCATGAAGCGTGCGCGCGGATTCACCCTGATCGAAGTGCTGGTTGCCGTCGCGATTCTGGCGATCGCAATGGCGGCGATCATTTCCGGCATGGCGCGCTATACCAGTGAAGCCGCGTACCTGCGCGACAAGACGGTTGCGATCTGGGTGGCGCACAACCGCATGACCGAAATCCAGCTGACGCCGGCTTGGCCCGATGTCGGCGAAAGCACTGGCGATGTCGAGATGGGCGGGCAGAAATGGAAATGGCGCGCGGTGGTGACGGCGACGCAGGACGATCGGCTGCGCCGCGTCGACCTGCACATCCAGCTGCCGCCGCAGACCGGCGACATGGCGACGCTGACCGCTTTCCTGTCGCGCACCGAGTACGCGAAATGAAATCGGCGCGGGGCTTCACGCTGCTGGAGATCATCGTCGTCATCGCCATCTTCGGCGTCATGGCGGTCATGGCCTACGGCGGGCTGGCGTCGGTCCTGCACTCGCGCCAGCGCGTCTCGATGGCGCTGGACCGCACCGCCGAACTGCAAAGAGCCTACATGCGCATGCGCGAAGATTTTCAGCAGGTCAGCAACCGCCCGGCACGCGACAACTACGGCGATGTCAAGCCTGCGTTTTTCGGCAGCCGCGACAACCAGGTGCTGTTCACCCACGGTGGCTGGCGCAATCCCTTGATGCTGCCGCGCGCCAGCCTCGAGCGCGTGCTGTATCGCCTCGATGAAAAAACCGGCACGCTGATCCGCGGCAGCTATCGCGTGCTCGATCTCGCGCAGGACTCCAAGCCAGTGGAGGTGCCGCTGCTCAGTGAAGTCGACGACCTGCACTGGCGCTACCTCGACTCGACGACACAGGAATGGCGCACGACCTGGCCGCCCGATACCCTGAGCGACGATCCCGCGACACTGGCCGCCATCGCGCCGCCGCTGGCGGTTGAGCTGACGCTCAAAACCAAAGACCTTGGCGAACTGAAGTTCCTGTTCAAACTGGGGCTGGATCCGCTACCCAATGGCTTTGTCCGCGGAGAAATCCCGGCCACTGGCGGCAATCCTGCGTCAGGAGTCACGGCGCCGTGATCGGCTTGATCCCCAACCTCGCTCGAAAGCGGGCGAATGGCGTCACCCGCTCTTGCCACGTCCTTCAAAAACACTGTTATATTTTATTAAATTATATTAATAATACTATATATAATATAACATCATTCAAAGCCTTTATCCCGACAGCGGGTGGCGCACGAAAATCCTTTGCCAAGCGAAAAACAGAATCCGGCGTCGCGCTGATCACCGCGGTACTGGTCGTTGCGCTGGCGACCATCGCCGCGACCGCGATGCTGGTCTCGATCAACGTTGCCATCCATCGCACCACCACGTTGCAGGACAGCGAAAAAGCCTGGTGGTACGCCGAAGGCGTGGAGTCCTGGGTGCGCTCCATCCTGCAACGCGACCAGGAGAACAACCAGACCGATTCGTTCGCGGACATCTGGGCCAAGCCGGTGGACTACCTGCCGACGGACGAAGGCTTCATTCGCGGCCATATCGAAGATCTGCAGGGGCGCTTCAATCTCAATAATTTCGGCGTGCAGGACAAGGTTCGCTACCAGCGCTACGTCACGCAGTTCGAGCGCCTGCTGGAAAACATCAAGGACGCCGACCCATCGCTGGCCAAGCCGCTGGCGGATGCCATACACGACTGGATCGACGCCGACAGCGAGCCTTTCGGCATCAACGGCGCCGAGGACACCGAATACCTGACCTACTCACCGCCCTACCGTACCGCCAACCGGCCTTTGGTCAGCGTGACCGAAGTGCTGGCGATCAAGGGCATGAACAAGAAACTGTTCGAGTTGCTGACCCATTGCAGCACCGGTCCCGCCGGGCCTGTCAGCTGCATCACCGCCCTGCCCGAGTTTCCGACCGCGATCAATATCAACACCGCGCCCGAACCGGTTCTGGATTCCCTGGTCCAGCAACCCAATGCGGCGCTACAGGCGTTTGTCGAGACGCGGGTGAAAACGCCGGCGGGCAATGCGCAAGTCGCGTTCCAGCCGCCGCCCAATGGATTCATCACCGCCGCCGACGGCACCACGCAGGACATGATCACCGTCAGCAGCCATTATTTCCTGCTCGACGCGCAGGCCTTCATAGGCAGCGGCCGTGTCGCCCTGTATAGTTTCTTCCTGCGCCCCGCCAAAGGGGTGCCGGTGCTGCTGGGACGCAGCACCGGAATAGAATGAACACCCTGGAAAACCCGTAAACCTTGCGCCAAATTCTCTACATCCGGCTGCAATCGGCCGAACCCGACGCAGACACCGCCTACTGCCTTGCCGGCAGCGACTCGGCCTTGTCCTTCAATGTCGAACATGCGCCCCTGTCGCAGGTGCTTGAGTTGGTCGAGGGTCATCGCATCATCGTGTTGGTGCCGGGCGCGAGTGTGCGGCTGACCCGCATCACGGTGCCGGCACGCCAGCCCGCCAAGGTCCTGCAGGCCGCGCCCTATGCGCTGGAAGAACAGATGGCCGAGGATGTGGACACCCTGCATTTCGCACTCGGGCCACGGCAGGCTGATCTGTCCTTCCCCATCGCGGTGGTCACGCGCGCCCTGATGGATCAATGGCTGGCGCCGTTTCGCGAACGCGGTCTGCGGCCCGAAGCTCTGATCCCGGAAACCATCTGCCTGCCGGCAACCCGGCCCGGCCAGTGGAGCGCCCTGGCCGAACCCGGCCATATCACCGTCCGCACGGACGAATTCAGCGGCTTTGGCTGTATCAGCGACGATCTGCCGCTGTTCCTCGAAATGGCCGATCCGGATCGTAAAACCACGCTGCGCATGATTGTGCCGCAGACCGTGAACGATGATTTCACGCGCTTGCAGTGGCCGCTGGAACTGCTGCCGGGGTTCACCGACCCGCTGGCTGCGCTGCTGCAAAACCTGTCCGCCGACCGCAGCCTGAACCTGTTGCAGGGCAGCTACTCGCAGCGCGAGGACTTGCGCCGGCTGTGGCTGCCGTGGCGTGCCGCGGCAATGCTGGCCGGGGCCTGGATCGTGCTGGCCACCGCGCAGCATACGGTCCAGGCGGCACGGCTCAACCATCAGATTGCAACTCTGGAACAGCAAAACGTGCAGCGCTATCAGGCCATGTTTCCCAGTGAAACGCGCATCGTCAATCTTGAAGCGCAGGCCGAGCAGCAGATGAAAGCGTTGCAGGGC